>CAYXMC010000016.1:0-14970 GCA_964466095.1 uncultured Methylophilaceae bacterium
TGCGGGCTTTACACCTAGGTTAAAATAAATGTGGCTAACCCATCATTCAAGCGGGACTGTAGACTTGCCCTAAAAAAGCAAGCGTAGGTCGGATGAGCGATAGCGTTATCCGACAAAATGGTGGGTTACGCCACGCTAACCCACCCTACTGTATATGAGCAAAATGCTTACTAGCCAAGCAGTTGTTGTAATATCAAATCACCTCAACTTCAGCCTGTTTAGCTCATGAGCTCCGCCATACACCCAAGCTATTCAATCTCCATCATGCCTCTAGCCGAGGTTTCAATCGCCATTGGCTGGGCGCAAAAAGAAGGCTGGAACCCGGGGATTAATGACGCTGCTGCATTTTATGCAGCTGACCCAACGGGTTTTCTGGTGGGGAAATATGATGGCAAACCCGTAGCCACAATATCTGCCGTGAAATATGGCAGCACCTTTGGGTTTATTGGGCTTTATATCGTGGCCGAGGAATTCCGCGGCAGAGGGTTTGGCCTCCAGATTTGGCAGGCGGCGATTGCAAGCTTAGCTGGCAGGAATATCGGCCTGGATGGCGTGGTAGCCCAACAGGATAATTACAAAAAATCTGGCTTTAATCTGGCGCACCGCAATATACGCTATGCCGGTAAATCACCTGCTCACACCAAGGCAGCACCTCATGTGGTTGAGGCAGGCAACCTTGATTTCAACACCATTGCAGCCTATGACAGAGAGTTTTTCCCGGAAGAGCGCACTGCATTTTTGCAGCACTGGATAAGCCCTGAGAATTCAAACACCTTGGCAATTGTTGAGAAAGACCAAGTGCTTGGCTTGGGGTCGATTCGCGCTTGTGATGTTGGGTACAAAATAGGCCCTTTGAATGCGGAAAACCCTGATCTGGCGCACGAGTTATTTCTGGCTCTCACGGCGAATGTGCCAGAAGGCTCGCCCATATTTCTGGATGTGCCGGAGCCGAACAAAAGCGCAATTCAACTAGCAGAATCATTCGGCATGAGCCCTGTTTTTGAAACGGCGCGCATGTACACCAAGGAGTTCCCGCCACTGCCGCTAGACAAGATTTTCGGCATTACCACTTTTGAGTTGGGTTAACTCTTAAACATCATGCCGCCAGAAGCCGCACCGTTATTGGCTTGCAGGGCATGCCCAAGAAGCGCATGGATACTGCCTCGCAGAGGCAATTAAATTTCAGTCTATTAATAAATCTCGGTTTCTTCTGTGCCTGCTGGCGGAGGTGGCACTTCACCTTGAGCGCCAATTCTGCCGCGTGATGAGAACATGCTGCCCTTGGCAATTTGCACCGGCGCGAACGCTTTGAACCCCAGCGCAGAAAACTCATCGTCGTATATCGCCTCCATGCCCCCTCTCATAAAATAGGTTTCGTGCCAGAAGCTGGTGCCACCTGCGTTTTTAAGAAAGCTTTGCCACCATTTGCGGTGCGGGTCTGAGCGAGTCCATGCTTCCATGGATTCAAAATCCTTCCAGTACCATCGCATGCCGATATGAAGTGGAAAAATGCTGAAGATGATTCTGTTTTCATAATGCAGCAAGCCTTCCGGCTTTGGTTTGACAGCTTGATCGATCTGCGGGCCGATAGTGAGCAGCATTTTGATGCCGCGCAGTGATCTGATTTTCATGCCCAGATAGATCACCACCATATCCGGGTATGCCGATAAATCGACCGCTTGTCTTTGTACCGATGTTTTCATAAGGATTCCTTAATGGTCTGCTTTTTGGCAGTCATTTGTTTAAGTGCATGCTGCGCCAGTCAAAGTTCATGGCATTATGCTGCGTGTGAAGAAACATATACATGCTGAACTCATTCATGAATTTCATGAGCATTTATTCATGATGCCAATCAGGGCCTTAGCAAAACTGATGGCATATCATGCAGTCATACCAATGCAACATTCATTATTCAATTTTTAAGGAGATACATCATGTGGACCAAACCAGAAGCTACTGAAATGCGTTTCGGCTTTGAAGTAACCATGTACGTCTGCAACCGCTAAGTTGCATGAAACAGCCAGTCACCAAAATGATGGCTGACATCGGTTCAAGGCTCTAAGCCGGAATCAATTAACGGGAGCTTAAGCTCCCGTTGTTATTTCAATCTGATCAAACTTTAGAATCTCTACTTTAGGCTGGTTAAGCTGCCGCAGCAGCAACTTGTAGGTATCCAGATCAAACGCCAGTACAGTCTTGGTAGACAAAACTTCGTGTAAATCCGCTTCCTCACTCACAGTGGCAAGATGGCACCAGTGCTGGAATACATGAATCTGTGTGAGTCCGCTGGCTTTATCCTGCTCGCGAATGCCAATTTTTCCTTCAAAAGGCCAGCTTTTAAGACGATGCGCGACCATGGCTTGCTGCAATCTGAGGTAATGCAATTCCGCTGGCTCTTTGCCTGCACATACGCCTTTGCAGCGTTTGAGTTGGGATGAAAAACATGGGCCTTTGCCCGGCTCCAGCCCCAAAAATTTGGGGCAGAGCGCGTAGCCATCTGCCAGCTTGCGCAGTACTTCTACCGCCTGACGTTTGGTTTTGAAGGTACCAAAGAACTGGTCTAGCTCCAGAGGGCTGATAGCCTCACCATTGACTAGCTCCAGCAATGGGATTGCATGCGGGTCTGCGCTCACACGCCATGAGCATAGCTGGCGCTCGCTGCGCAACTGACGGTTGTAGATGGGCTGGCGTTCTTTCACCAGCCGCGCCTCTAACAGCATGGCGCTAAAATCGCCTGCGGTTTCTATCCATTCGATATGCTTAATTTCCTGAGAGATGCGCATTTCTTTGGTGGAACTGTGATCGCTACTGAAATGGGCAAGCACACGGCCACGGATATTGGTGCTTTTACCGATATAGAGCGGCAGGCTGTTCTCACCAAAAAAAAGGTAAACGCCCGGCCCTTCGGGTATCTCTTCCAGCAGGCTGGCATCCAGTCCGGGCGGAATACTGGCAACGCCTTTCATCAGTTCATCTGCCGCTTGCTTGACTGCATCTGCGCCCAGCTCTTGCTGTGCTGCCTTGATAAAGCCAACCAGCATTTCCACATCGCCCATGGCACGGTGACGTGCATCGCAAGTGAGTTGATGCCGGCTAATCAGCGCATCCAGGCCGTGGCTGCGGTGTTGCGGATAAAGCTTGCGCGATAGCTTGACCGTACAGATGACTTTTTGACGCAGGGTAATGCCCAGGCGCTTGAATTCATTTTTGAGAAAGCCATAATCAAAGCGCACATTGTGAGCAGCCAGCACAGCGCCTTCCAGATAGGCCAGCAGCGCATCTGCCACCTCGGCAAACCGTGGTGCATCGGCCACCATGGTATCGTTGATGCCCGTCAGATTCTGGATGAATGGCGGAATCGGCATTTCTGGATTAACCAGCGTTTGCCAGCGGCAGACCTCAACCCCGTTCTCAAAACGGATAAGAGCGATCTCGGTAATACGGTCGCGCACCGGGGTGGCACCTGTAGTTTCAAGGTCTAGTAATACATAATTCGGCAGCATGAAATGGCTCAGTCGGTGTTGTTTTTATCTATATTTTCAGTAGGCTTATTTCGAGTTGTTTGAATGGCGCACGTTCCACCAGTTCATCGTGATACGCCTCAATACCATGTGCCTCGCGGCGCAGATAATCGCGGATGGCCCGGTCAAAATCCGGGTGGGAAAGCAAATGAAACGAGCGCGTGGTCTTGGGTTTGAAGCCGCGTGCCAGCTTGTGTTCTCCCTGCGCGCCCCCTTCAAAATAACGGATACCACGCGCTATGCAGAACTCCTGCGCCTGATAATAGCAAAGCTCGAAGTGCAGGCCCGGCACATAAGCCAGCGCTCCCCAGTAACGGCCATAGAGCGCCCGCTCGTCAAAGAAATTGAAGGCGGCGGCTATCGGCTGCCCGTGCTGCTCGGCAATCACCAGTAGAATATTATCGCCAAGTTGGCGGGCGATCTCATGGAAAAAATCCGCATTGAGGTAAGGCGTGGAATGATGCTGCCGATAAGTGTTGCGATAGCATTCATGGAAAAAATCCCAATCTGCCGCTTGCGCCTCACTGCCTAACAGACGACGGATGGTGACGCCAGCCTGAGTGATTTTCTTGCGTTCCTGATGGATTTTTTTACGTTTGTCATGAGAAAGACAGCCAAGAAACTGCTCAAAACTCTCATAGGCTTCATTCTCCCAGCAGAACTGCACACCCGTGCGCTGCAGCCAGCCTTGATTTTGCAACGCGGCACTATCGGTCTCATCGGTAAACAGCACATGCGCAGATGACAAGCCATGCTGGCGCATCTGCTGCGCCATGACTTTCACCATCAACTGTCTGACCTCGTCATCCGCTGTCAGCAGGCGCGGCCCGCTGATGGGGGTGAATGGTATGGCAGCTAGCAATTTGGGGTAATAGCTGATCTGGTGGCGTTCGTGCGCATCCGCCCATGACCAATCGAACACGTATTCGCCATAGGAATGCATCTTCAGAAACAGGGGCATCGTTCCCACCAGCACACCCTGCTTTTTCACGATGATGGGATATGGCTGCCAGCCTGAATCTGCTCCTATACAACCGGTAGATTCAAGCGTGCTGAAAAGTGAATGGCTGAGTATGGGCGAACCGTCGGTCAACTGGTTCCAGGCTTGCGCTTCGATCGCGCTGAAAGTGCTGGCTATTTCGATTTCCACATCCATGCCAAAAATCATACATGGAAGTGCGGCATCTGGGCATGCAGTAAGTGTGTATGCTGCGTAAAAATTACTTTGTCGTCAATTACAGACAAAAAAATCCCGCGGCCCCTTTGCAAGGCTGATCCGCGGGATTTTTAAGCTCAAGAATGGTGTCGCTTGATTGCGACATTACTTACTTCTTCTTGCCGCTTACTTCGTCAACACCATGACCGATGACACCACCAATAGCTGCCCCGCCTACAGTGCCCCAGGCACTACCTCCGGTAAGCACGGCACCAGCCACACCACCAATACCTGCGCCTACTGCAGCGTTCTTCTGGCGGTTGGACATACCTGCGCAACCGGTCAAAGCTACCACAAGTAAAAAGGCACCCAATATACGTTTAGTCGTGAACATGATCTCTCCTGTCAGTTAAAGTTGAATCGGCAAGATTGATGGATTCAATCGCCTGTACAAGAGATATGGCAAAAGCCGGGCCAACTTAAATTAAACTATCAAAATCATATGGTTAATGATTTTAATGTCTGCTTGGAGGAAAATTTGATGTGAATTTTGTCTCTGAAAAGAGACAAGAGAATAAAACAGGGATTACAAAGCGCGTTTGCGCGTATTACTGACAGTGTCTTTACCCTTGCGCTTGCTGGTGTCCACAATATCCGGCGTTTCTGCCTTGATGGTAGGCACCGGGCGCTGACCTAGCATTCTGGCTTGCAAGGCTTCCAACTCGTCCAATGAAATCACGCCATCACCATTGCTATCAATCCGGTTGAAATGGCGCGCTACCTGCGGCATGGACTCCATGGCTTCTTCACGAGAAATTGAGCCATCGTTATCACGATCCGTTTCAGAGAAACGGCTTTGGATCTTTTGGTGCATGATGCGGCGGCGCTCTTCAATCTGCACATGAGCAGGATCTACCATGCGTGAGTATTCATCCAGATCGCGGCGCAAGCGTATGCTCTCTTCAATACTGATAGGTCCATGCAGGGTCTTGCTAGAAGGGCTATCCAGAGTATCGTTATCCAGCTGTTTCATGGCATCGTCGCTGCTCTGACTCTCACGCTGCGCAGCCACCAAAGGCTCAACACAGCCCAAAATCAGGCATATCGCCAGAATGGCGTTGCGATGATAGGAGAACAAGCTTTGAACCACCAACATGCTTAAGCCTGGCGAATGAAAGCGTAAGAATCCGGAGAATGAAATTGGGAAACGAAGATGTAGTCACCAGAACATGGCGCATTGACAGACGTCAAAAATGTACAGCAATCAAAGTGATGCATACTCCCCCGATCCTTCACTGAATGTGATATTTCATCCTGCCTGTGACCAGCTTTATAGTTTGCTGGTTCAATAGTTTTGTATGATGCAAGAGGCGTCATCATGACGTAACAATGTAAATCGAATGTTTCACGAAAATGCCTCATTGTAAAAAATTGTAAAAAAACTGCGTATAGAAGATAAAATAGGTCTAGGTCTTTCAATTAATTCACAATCCGCCCAAAATAACGTTATGCAAAGTACATTCAAAAAAATATTAATGGTTGATGATGACTTGCGCATGCGCGAGTTATTGCAACGCTATCTGGGAGAACAAGGCTTTAATGTGAAAACTGTTTCCGATTCCACGGAAATGGATGCCGCATTAGCTCAGGATCATGTTGACCTGCTAGTGCTCGACCTCATGTTGCCGGGCGAAGACGGCTTGGCTATTTGCCGCCGCCTGCGTGCCAATGGCAACACCATGCCTATCATCATGCTGACCGCCCGCGGTGATGAAGTGGATCGCATCATCGGTCTGGAAATGGGTGCGGATGATTACCTGCCCAAACCATTCAATCCGCGCGAATTGCTGGCACGTATCAACGCCATCATGCGCCGCCACAGTTTTAACCCACCAAGTGCGCCAGTGGCTGATGCCGAGGTCGTGACGTTTGGTGATTTTGTGTTTGACCTTTCTACCCGCAGCCTCACCAAGAATGGCGAGAACATCACGATTACCAGTGGCGAGTTTGCCCTGCTGAAAGTGTTTGTCGACCATCCACGCCAGCCACTTTCCCGCGACAGACTGATGCAACTCGCTAGGGGCCGTGAACTGGATGTGTTCGACCGTAGTATCGATGTGCAGGTATCGCGACTGCGTCGCTTGATTGAAACCGACCCGGCACACCCTCGTTACCTGCAAACCATGTGGGGCTTCGGTTATGTGTTTGTACCCGATGGCGAAGCTCTCAAAAGCTAACCTCTACCCCGTTTTTCATCTTTGAGACTACTGCCTCATACCCTGCTTGCACGCGTCATGCTGCTGATTGCCCTGATTTTGACCATCGGGCAGTTTGCAGCACTCAAGCTATTTGACTATTTCGAACGCGAACCGCGCGCTACCGCCGCGGCCCTGCAAGCAATTACTGTTGTTAATTACACGCGCGCATCTCTGCTGGCAGCGCATGAAAACCGCCGCCTCGCCCTGCTCTCAGAATTGACGGGCCGCGAAGGAGTACGAGTCTATGCAGCTGATTTGCTGGAAGAGATAGAACCCTTACCTAACGACCCCTTTATCCGCCGTATCGCCGAGATCATCCGCAACAAGCTTGGCAAAGAAACCACTGTTGCTGTCAATCATTTTGGTGTGCCGGGCCTATGGGTCAGCTTCAACATTGATCAGGATGATTACTGGGTGGTCATTCCGCGCATACAGGTTGACCGCCCATTCCCTTGGCAATGGCTGAACTGGGGCGCACTGGTAATCTTGCTCTCGCTGATAGGGGCTTATCTTATTGCAGCGCGTATTAACCGGCCTCTGAGCCTGCTGGTGAAAGCGGCAGACCGTGTGCGTAACGGCGAAGAGCCAATCAAGCTTCCGGAAGAAGGTGTAGATGAACTGCGTCAGGTAAGCCGCACTTTCAACGAAATGACCGAATCCCTGATACGTTTGGATGCAGAGCGTACCCTGCTGCTGGCAGGGGTTTCACACGACTTGCGGACTCCACTGGCACGCCTGCGTCTGGCTGTTGAAATGCTGCCGGAAAAGGAGAACAGCCTGAAAGAAGGCATGATTCAGGACATCAGCGACATGGACGGCATCATCAACCAGTTTCTGGACTTTGTGCGCGGAGTGGAAGGTGAGCCTGCACAGATGGTCGATATCAATGGCCTGCTGAAAGCCATATTCGCTCGCCATACCCGTGCCGGACGCAAACTGATACTGAGCCTGGCACCCACGCACCTGATTCCATTGCGCCAACTGGCCATGCAGCGGCTGATTAACAATCTGATTGATAACGCTTTTGCTTATGGCAAAGGAGAAGTCACAGTAGCCACTTCAATACAGGCCAACACCATCACTGTCAGCGTACTGGATAACGGGCCGGGAATACCAGAATCGCAAAAGGCGCGTCTGCTGCGCCCATTCGAGCGTCTGGATACTGCGCGCGGCAATACCAAAGGCAGCGGCTTGGGCCTAGCCATTGCCGACCGTATCGCCAAACTACACAAAGGCAAGCTGGAACTCCTAAACCGCCCGACTGGCGGTTTGGAAGTCAGATTAACGCTGCCTATTCAACCCTGATAGCCTGACGGGTCAAACCACGCCAGCTTCTCACGCAGCTTCACCACATCGCCAACAATGGTGAGGCATGGCGGTTTCATTTCAGCTGCCGCAACTTGAGCTGCAAGGGTGGCAACCGTCGCCACCACTACCCGCTGCTTCATGGTTGTTCCCTGTTGCACTACGGCGGCTGGCGTATTGCCGGGTAATCCGTGGGCAACCAATTGTTGGCAGATCTGCTCCAGCCCGACCAGTCCCATATAAATGACTACCGTTTGTTTGGGCCTCACCAGCGCAGGCCAGTCCAGCGTGATAGTGCCATCCTGCAAATGACCTGTAGTAAAGATGCAGGACTGCGCGTAATCGCGATGCGTCAGTGGAATGCCCGCATAACTTGAAACCCCATTGGCTGCGGTAATGCCAGGCACTACCTGAAAGGGAACAGCGTTTTCCATCAGAGTTTCTATTTCTTCACCACCCCGACCAAAAATGAACGGGTCTCCGCCCTTCAATCGCAATACGCGTTTGCCTTCCTTAGCCAAGCGTACCAACAGTTGATTAATTTCCACTTGCGGCAATGTATGCTGATCACGCGCCTTGCCGACATAAACCAGCTCAGCATCACGACGAACCAGGTCCATCACTTCCTTGCTAACCAGCTTGTCGTAAACGCATACATCGCACTGTTGCATCAAACGCAAGGCACGAAAAGTCAGCAAGTCAGGATCGCCCGGGCCACCACCCACCAGATAAACCTCACCAGTAGCGGCTTGCTGAGTATCAGCTATCGCCGATGCCAGCGCTTTGCGGGCAGCAGGCTCCTGCCCGGAAAAGACCAATTCAGCGATGGGGCCCTGAAATGTTTTCTCCCAGAAAATACGACGCAATTGAGAGCTTGGGAAACGCTGTTTCACCTGCTCACGGAAGTCGCGCGCCAAGGCAGCCAATCGGCCATAACTGGCCGGTATCATGGTTTCCAAGCGGGCACGTATCAAGCGCGCCAGCACAGGTGCAGCACCACCACTGGAAATGGCAATCACCACTGGTGAACGGTCAACGATAGAAGGCATGGTGAATGTACAAAGCGCTGGGGCATCGACTACATTCACCGGAATATTGCGTAACTTGGCTGCAATCGAAACCTGCTCATTCACGGCTTCATCATCTGTTGCTGCAATCACCAGGCAGGCGCCATCCAGCTGTATTTCATGGAACGGTTCTACACTGATGCGGATTTTTTCATCTTCGGCCAGAGTGTTCAGTTCAGCACAAAAATCCAGCGCATAACACTCAACATAAGCCTCAGCCTTGAGCAGCATACTGACCTTGCGGGTAGCCACCTCACCACCGCCAATGACGACGCAGCGGCGATGCTTGATGTTCATGAAAATTGGTAATGCATCCATGTCGACATTTTACCTCTTCATTGGCTTTTACCGCTGCCTCGGCTACAATTAAGCCTTAGCTTTCTGATTTTTTACACTATTTTGCATCCAGACCCCGCCTGTCAGATTTTTTCTCTTGCGCCAGCGCGCTTTGTTTCACACGCCCCTGTATCAGCATCATGAGTAGCCCGAAAAAAGTCTATATCAAGACCTTCGGCTGCCAGATGAATGAGTATGATTCGTCGCGCATGGCAGATATGCTGCATGCGGCAGATGGTCTGGAGCCCACAGAAGTCGTCGAAGATGCGGATGTAATCCTGCTCAACACCTGTTCTATCCGAGAAAAAGCAGAAGACAAGGTGTTCAGCCACCTTGGGCGCTTTATTCCACTCAAAGAAAAAAACCCGGACCTGATTATTGGTGTTGGTGGCTGCGTTGCCAGCCAGGAAGGGGCCAAGATTGTCGAGCGCGCACCGTATGTGGATGTGGTATTCGGCCCACAAACCTTGCACCGCTTGCCTGAGCTGATTGCTGAGCAGCGCAAAACCAAAATCTCGCAGGTCGATATCAGCTTCCCGGAAATAGAAAAATTCGACCACCTGCCCCCACCCCGAGTAGAAGGCGCCACTGCATTTCTTTCCATTATGGAAGGCTGCAGCAAGTACTGCACATTCTGCGTGGTGCCTTATACCCGTGGCGAAGAAGTATCCCGTCCGTTTCAGGACATACTGACTGAAGCTATCCAACTGGCAGAACAAGGGGTAAAAGAAATTACGCTGCTTGGGCAGAATGTAAACTCTTACCGCTCCGAGACTGGTGATGGACTGCCTGCAGATCTTGCTTTGCTGATTGAGTACATTGCAGAGATTCCGCAGATAGAGCGTATACGCTTCACTACCAGCCACCCGAATGACATGTCGGATGCCTTGATTGAGTGCTTTGCGAAAATCCCCAAGTTAGCCTCCCATCTGCACTTGCCCGTACAAGCGGGCTCAGACCGCACGCTGATGGCCATGAAACGCAACCACACAGTGTTGCAATACAAGTCCACCATACGCAAGCTGCGCGCTGCACGCCCGGATATCTGTATAAGCTCTGATTTTATCGTCGGCTTTCCGGGTGAAACTGAAGCTGACTTTGCAGCAACAGTGAAGCTGATGCAGGATATTGGCTTCGATAGCAGTTTCAGCTTCCTTTACAGCCCGCGCCCGGGCACACCAGCCGCTTTTCTTAAAGACGAAATGCCAGAAGCGACCAAACTGGCTCAATTGAGCCAGTTACAGGCGCTGAATGAAACACAGGCGCAACGTATCAGTCATCAAATGCTGGGTACCATCCAACGCGTGCTGATTGAAGGGCCATCTTGGAAAGATGCCAGCTTGTTAGCTGGCAAAACAGATAACAACCGCATCGTTGATATTGCAGGCAACCAGAACCTGATTGCACAGTTTGTTATGGTCAAAATCACCGATGTATCTAATCCGCGTAGATTACGTGGCGAAATTGTGACGGCATAAATGGAAATTACATTACAACCTGAAGACAACGTGCGCCTCGCCAACCTCTGTGGCGTACTGGACGAAAATATCAAGCAGATTGAAGATGCGCTGGAAATCAGCATTGCCAGACGCGGCTCGCACTTCAGGCTGTCTGGCGCAAAAGACAATATGCAGTTGGCAGCCCAGTTGCTGGAAAGCTTTTATGCCCGCTCCAAAAAACCAATCGGTCTAGAAGATATCCAGCTTGGTCTGGTCGAAATCAACAAGCTGACCCCAGAATCCGTAGTCACCACAGCAATGCCGACTTTAATGACACGCAGACAGGAACTGCATGGCCGCACACCAAGACAGGTCAGCTATTTGCAGCAGATACAGGATTTTGATATCACCTTTGGCATTGGCCCTGCCGGCACAGGCAAGACTTATCTCGCCGTTGCTTCTGCAGTCGACGCCATGACCCGTGATAAGGTTAAACGCATAGTGCTGGTGCGCCCGGCGGTTGAAGCGGGTGAGCGCTTGGGCTTTCTGCCAGGGGATTTGTCACAGAAAGTGGACCCTTACCTGCGACCGCTGTATGACGCGCTCTATGACTTGGCTGGTTATGACACCGTAAACAAGATGTTTGAACGCGGCGCTATTGAAGTGGCTCCGCTAGCTTATATGCGCGGCCGCACACTCAACCAGAGCTTCATCATTCTGGATGAGGCGCAAAATACCACGCCAGAGCAAATGAAAATGTTCCTGACCCGTATTGGCTTTGGTACCAAAGCGGTGATTACTGGCGATGTAACGCAGATTGATTTGGCACGGGGCCAGAAAAGCGGCCTGATAGAAGCTCAACAGGTGCTCAAGGATGTGCGCGGGATTGCCTTCACACACTTTATGTCTGAAGACGTAGTACGCCACCCGCTTGTGCAAAAAATCATTAATGCTTACGAGAAATTCGATAGCGATAGACACGCTCAACCTGACACAAAGGGTAAGCCAGACCATGCCTAAGCTTGCCATGGATGTCCAATATGCGAGCACAGTAGATAGCTTGCCAAACGAAGCCAGCTTTCGCAAATGGGCCAGAAATACTTTGCGTGTGGATACTGAAGTTGCATTGCGGATAGTCGATGAAGAGGAAGGCCGCATACTGAACCGAGACTATCGTGGCAAGGATTATGCTACCAATGTGCTAACTTTCCCTTTAGCGGAAGAGCCGCACCTGATAGGGGATATCGTTCTCTGCGCACCAGTAGTGGTGAAAGAGGCGGCTGAGCAGGGAAAATCTCTTGAGGCGCATTTTGCACACTTGACCGTGCACGGCATCCTGCATCTGCACGGTTATGACCATGAAACCGAACCGGAAGCAGAGTTGATGGAGTGGCTGGAATCTCAAATCGTCACAAAATTAGGCTACCCTGATCCATACACCGTATGAACCATTTTATTTATAAAGGAAGCTGTCACTGATGGCTGAAGCCGACAAACCGCGCTGGCTGGAAAGACTGAGTCACTTTCTTCTGCGCGAACCGGAAGACCGCGAGCAGTTGATTGAACTGCTGCATTCTGCCTATGAAAACCATCTGCTGGATGCAGATGCACTGTCTATGATAGAAGGCGTGCTGCAAGTCTCTGAAATGCAGGTACGCGATGTCATGATTCCTCGTTCTCAAATGGATGTTATTGACATTACTCAATCCCCTGAAGAGTTCATCCCTTTTGTGATAGAGGCTGCACACTCTCGCTTTCCGGTCATTGATGACAACAAAGACGACATCATCGGCATCCTGCTCGCCAAGGATCTATTGCGCTATTACGCTGGCGAAGACTTCAATGTACGCGACATGTTGCGCCCTGTAGTGTTTATCCCGGAATCCAAGCGGCTCAATGTGCTACTCAAAGAGTTTCGCAGCAACCGCAACCATATTGCCATCGTGGTGGATGAGTATGGCGGTGTAGCAGGCATGGTGACAATTGAAGATGTGCTGGAACAGATCGTTGGCGATATTGAGGATGAATACGATTTCGATGAAACCGAAGATAACATCATCCGCGATGCCCAAGGCCGTTATCGCATCAAGGCTCTGACCGAGATCGCAGATTTCAACGAAGCGCTGGATACAGAATTCAGTGACGAAGAGTTCTCCACCATAGGCGGTCTGGTTGTCAGCAAGTTTGGACACTTGCCCAAGCGCGGTGAACAGATTAGCTTCGATGGTTTGCATTTCACCGTATTACGCGCAGACAGTCGCCGCTTGCATTCCATACTCGTAGAAGTCATAGAAGAATCAGGAATAGAATAGCTTGGGGAACTAAATTTTTATCATGGCTCTCCAATTTCATGAATTGACATTCACAATCAGGGGATTATCGCCATGAAAACTTTATTGCTAGCTTTGCTGTTTGCACTCTCCACCTCTGCGATTGCCGAGGTTAATCAGGCAGCAGCCGAAATCCCCACTGATGAAAAGGCATTCGTTGACAGTATTAACGGTTTTGACAAATCCAAAATACTTGAGCAACTGGGCGAGCCCAGCATGAAGAACGACATCACTAATGCCAAGACTGGCAAGATGGAAGCCTCCATCTGGCATTACCATTACCTCAACACAGATGCCAAGGGCGAGTATTACCAGACTACCGAGCTGGACTTCATTGATGACAAGGTTGTCATGGTTGTGTTCATGAACAACGATGGCGAAGAATTGCCTAATAACGCCAAACCTGTTCCAGCAAAACCCGAATCTCAGATGTAAAAGTCGTAATAAAGGGCGTCTCAAAACGCCCTTTATTCTTTTAAACAAGGCAAAAATGCCTATGCAGTATGGTCTTTGAGTTATTTCTTCAAAGAGTCCCGGATTTCACGCAAGAGCAACACATCCTCAGGAGTTGGTGCTGGTTCAGTTGGCGCAGCTTCTTCTTTTTCTCTCAACTTGTTGAGAGTGCGAATCAGCATAAACACAGCAAAAGCCACGATAGTGAAGCTGACTACCGAGTTGATGAACAAGCCGTAATTCAAGGTCACGGCACCAGCGGCCTTAGCGGCAGCTACTGAAGCATATGGGGCAGCAGTAGCACCTTCTTTCATGACCAGAAAAAGATTGCTGAAGTCTACATTACCAAGAATCAGGCCGATAGGCGGCATGATTACATCATCCACCAATGATTTCACAATCGCACCAAAAGCCGCCCCTATGATAATACCCACGGCCATATCGACCACATTGCCGCGCATCGCGAAGGCTTTGAATTCTTTTAACATGTTATCTCCCGTTGATGAATGAATACAGCCGCTATAATGCTGAGCAAACCCTAACCAAGTCAACCATGCGCCTACTCGCCCAAAAACAAAAACTGCAATTGCTGATCGTCACCCTGCTTGGCTGCCTGACTGTACTCGGCTTTGCCCCGTTTTATCTCTACCTTGTGCCAGTCATCACGACTGCTGGCCTGCTCTATTTTTGGCAGCAAGCAAGCTGTCCCAGACAGGCAGCCTGGCTAGGCTTTAGTTTTGGTCTTGGCCTTTTCATCAGCGGCATTTATTGGATATACATCAGCCTGCACGATTTCGGCGGCATGCCACCATTGGGAGCAGGCTTTGCCACTCTTTGCCTATGTGCTTTCATGGCCCTGTTCACCGCAGTGATAGGCTGGCTAGGCAAAAAATCTGGCGCTTTATTGTACGCGGTACCTTTGCTATGGGCCTTGTCGGACTGGGTACGCAGCTGGATATTCACTGGATTCCCCTGGCTGACCATAGGTTATACACAAGTACCGGCCAGCCCACTCGCAGCCTATGCACCTGTCTTTGGCATTTATGGCGTCACCCTTGTCACCTTACTCAGCGCTGCACTGATTGTCATGTGGATCAACAGCACT
>CAYXMC010000017.1:0-8397 GCA_964466095.1 uncultured Methylophilaceae bacterium
GAGTACATTAAAGCCATTATGTACAGCATCAGCAGCTGCCTTATTCAGGGCTTCGATGGCAGCTGCCATCCCCTGTTTGCCTTGAGCGGCAGGATAAGTGATATCCAGTGTCAGTGAGCGGTAACGCCCTTGAGTCAGGCTATCGATTGCTTTCAGCTGCTCCAGTTCGTCCAGCGTCAGCACTGGCTGGCTGGCTTCCAGACGCAATGGCGGGTTGGTTTCATCAATTGCCAACAGGTTAGGCTTGGGGCCGATGAAAGTCACCAGTGACATTACCAGCTCTTCGCGGATCGGGTCGATCGGCGGGTTGGTCACCTGAGCGAAGAGCTGCTTGAAGTAGTTGTAAATGACCTTGGGCTTGTTGGATAGCACTGGCAGTGCACTATCGTTACCCATAGAACCAGAGCCTTCTTCACCGGCAGTGATCATAGGCTGCAAAATGAACTTGAGGTCTTCCTGCGAGTAACCGAAAGCTTGCTGCAGATCCAGTGTATCGGCATGCAGATCCAGCTTGCTTTCCACTTTGGGCAGATCTCCCAGGAAATAGCGGGATTTTTCGATCCATTGTTTGTATGGCTTGGCTTGAGCCAGCTCTTTCTTGACTTCGGCATCGTCAATAATGCGGCCCTGCTCCATGTCAATCAAGAGCATCTTGCCTGGTTGCAAACGCCATTTCTTGACGATCTTCTCTTGAGCGAAAGTCAGCACACCCATTTCGGAGGCCATCATGACGTGGTCATCATCAGTGACCAGATAGCGTGCGGGGCGCAGGCCGTTACGGTCCAGTGTGGCACCGATCATGCGGCCATCGGTGAAAGCTACCGCGGCCGGGCCATCCCATGGCTCCATCAGTGCAGCATGGTATTCGTAGAAAGCGCGGCGCTCTTCATCCATCAGGGTGTTGCTGCTCCAGGCTTCTGGAATCAGCATCATCATCGCATGTGGTAGTGAGTAACCGCCGGCTACTAGTAGCTCCAGAGCGTTGTCGAAACAGGCAGAGTCAGACTGACCATCGACAATCAGTGGCCACAGCTTTTCCAGATCCTCACCTAGCAGGGCGGAGCGCATGGTTTCGTGGCGGGCAGTCATCCAGTTGATATTGCCTTGAACGGTGTTGATTTCACCGTTGTGGGCGATCATGCGGAATGGATGAGCCAAGTCCCAAGCCGGGAAGGTGTTGGTGGAGAAGCGTTGATGTACCAAAGCCAGTGCTGAGACCATGGTCTCGTCCTGCAGGTCCTTGTAGTACACACCTACCTCATTTGCCAGCAGCATGCCCTTGTAAACAATAGTGCGGCTGGAAAGCGAAGGAATATAGAATTGGCTGCGGTCATCCAACTTGAGGGCGCGTACAGCGTGCTCAATACGTTTGCGGATAACGAACAGTTTGCGCTCGAATGCATTTTGGTCAGCTACATTAGCGCCTTTGCCAATAAATACCTGGCGCATCACCGGTTCAACTGCACGGGCGGCATCAGCAATGTTTGTGTTGTCGCGTGGCACATCGCGCCAGCCCAGCAACACCTGTGCTTCTTCGTGGATGATGCGTGCAATGATGGCTTCACAGGCTTCACGGCCATTTTGTGATTGTGGCAGGAACACGTTACCGCAGGCGAATTCACCGGCTGCTGGCAAGGTAATGCCCAGCGCCTTGGCTTCTTTGCGCAGGAAAGCATCTGGAATCTGGATCAGCATACCAGCGCCATCACCCAGTTTCGGGTCGTAGCCAGTGGCACCGCGATGGGTCAGGTTGGCAAGAATCTGCAACCCTTGTTTAACGATGTTATGGCTTTTTTGCCCTTTGATATGTGCAACGAAGCCAACGCCACAAGCGTCATGCTCATTATTCGGGTTATACAGACCCTGCTTGGATGGGTTTGCTGACAACCCAGTGTCTGCCTGCATTTCAGGCGTATTTACTTGCGTGACCAATCCGAAATTCCTTCAGCCATAAAATATTTAGCGGAACCTTCAATGTTACCGTCAAAAGGTCGTGAGTTCAATCACATAGAGCAAAAAACATACTCACACTGCAGCCGCTATTTTTTGTAGCGAGCAAACACGCGCTTGGCAGCCTCAATGGTGTGGTTGATTTCTGCTGAGCCATGAGCAGCAGAAACAAAACCCGCCTCAAAGGCAGATGGCGCAAGGTAGATGCCTTCATCCAGCATGTCGTGGAAAAAGTGGTTGAAGGCTTCTTTGTCGGATTTCATTACTTCTTCATAGCTGGTGGGTGCGTTGGCGCTGAAGTACAAACCGAACATGCCGCCCACAGATTGTGCACTGAAGCTGACACCGGCTTCCTTAGCGGCAGTGGACAGGCCTTGAACAAAATTGCTGGTGGTGCTTTCCAGCTTTTTGTAGAAATCCGGTGCCTGAATCAACTTCAATGTGGCAAGGCCGGCAGCTACTGCTACCGGGTTGCCTGAGAGTGTGCCGGCCTGATAGACCGGGCCGACAGGAGCCAAACACTGCATGATGTCGGCGCGGCCGCCGAATGCACCTACTGGCAATCCGCCGCCAATGACCTTACCTAGCGTGGTGAGGTCAGGCTTGATGTTGTAACGTGCTTGAGCACCACCAAGAGCTACACGGAAGCCTGTCATCACTTCATCAAAAATCAGCACAGTGCCATGCTTGGTGCACTGGGCGCGCATTGCTTCAAGGAAGCCGGGATTGGGGGTAATCAGGTTCATATTACCGACGACTGGTTCGACAATAACGCAGGCGATCTCGCTACCAATTTCGTTGAACAACTGTTCCAGTGCGGAGATATCGTTATATGGCAAGGTCAAGGTATGAGTGGCAACTTCAGCTGGTACACCAGCAGAACTTGGGGTGCCGAATGTGAGCAGGCCTGAGCCGGCTTTTACCAGTAGCGAGTCTGCATGGCCATGGTAGCAACCTTCGAATTTAACGATTTTGCTGCGGCCAGTGTAGCCGCGCGCCAGACGAATTGCACTCATGGTTGCCTCAGTGCCACTGCTGACCAGGCGTAGTTGTTCCATGCTGGGTACGAGTTTGCTCACCAGCTCTGCCATTTCCAACTCACGTGCGGTAGGCGCGCCGAAAGAAAGGCTGTTGCCAGCCGCTTCGCGTACCGCTTCAATCACCTCTGGGTGTGCATGACCGAGCACCATAGGGCCCCAAGAGCCCACATAGTCGATATATTCCTTGCCGTCTTCATCCCACAGCTTTGCTCCTAGGCCACGTTTGAAAAAGACAGGTGTGCCGCCTACCGAGCGGAAAGCGCGTACTGGCGAATTGACGCCGCCCGGGATCAGTTTCTGGGATTGTTCAAACAGGGTCTGGTTGCGTGAAGTCATGATCTTGTCGTCTTAAAAGAGATTGGAAAATTGTCGGGCACTGTGGGTGATATCCTGGCTGTCCCACAAGGCGCTGATGACGGCAATCGCATCAGCACCTGCGTCGGTGAGGCTGGGTGCGTTGTTTAGCGTGATGCCGCCTATTGCCACTGCAGGAATTAATAATTTTTGCTTAGCTTGTGTGAACAGGCTGGCTTCGGCGCGAGGAGCATCTGGCTTGGTGCTGGATGGAAAGCAGGCACCAAAGGCTACATAATTAACGCCAGCCGCTTGAGCCTGTTCGGCGAGCTCAAACTGGTTGTAGCAGGATGCGCCCAGTATCTTGTCATTACCCAGCCGCTTGCGTGCTTCAGCCAGCGAGCCGTCTACTTTACCCAAGTGTACGCCATCGGCATCTAGCGCCAGACATAGCTTGATGTGGTCGTTAATGATGAGCGGCACATCATGCTGGCGGCAGATTTTCAGTAATGCTTGCGATTGTGTGATACGCAATTTGCTGTCGGCTGTTTTGTTGCGGTACTGCACAATACGGGCACCCCCTGCAATCGCGGCCTCTACCATGCTGCACATCTGTGCTGTGTCAGCGGTATCCGGGGTAATGGCGTAAAGGCCGCTGATGTGCGGCAATTCAGGATGCTTTGCCTTCATCTTCTTCATCACGCGCCCAGAACAAGCGGTCAGGGATATATTGGCCCATGCCCGGGCGGAATGCGTTTTTCAGGGTTTGCCAAGTGTATTCCTGCGCTTCCTGCACTGCTTCTTCCATGCTTAGTCCATGCGCGATACAGGCGGCGATTGCCGATGTAAGTGTGCAGCCGGAGCCATGGTAACTGCCGGGCAGGCGCTCCCAGTTATAGGCCTTGATAATCCCGCGAGTGCCATAGAGCGTATTGGTTACTTCATGGGTACGTTCATGGGTGCCTGTGATCATCACATATTCGCAGCCCATCTGCAGCAGGCGATCTGCGCTTTCATCCAGTGATGCATTTTCTGCATCGTCTGAATCGTCATCATGGAATGCCAGTCGTCGGGCTTCCAGGCTATTGGGCGTAATGAGCGTGGCTTGTGGAAACAGCAGATCTATCATGGCTGCCATCATTTCGTCGTTAGCCAGTTCGTCGCCACGGCCAGAGGCCAGCACCGGGTCTATCAGCAAGGGGGTGTCAGGGTAATCAGCCATGATCTCGGCAATCACGGCAATATTCTCGACACTGCCCAGCATCCCCAACTTGAAAGCGGATACCTGCATGTCTTCCAGGATGGCGCGGGCCTGACTATCTACGGTGTCGGCATCCATGACCATGACGTTTTCCACACCTACAGTATCTTGTACGGTGATTGCTGTGACAACGGAAAGAGGATGGCAGCCGATGCTGGCAAATGCCAGAATATCGGCTTGCAGGCCTGCACCGCCACTAGGGTCGGTTCCGGCAAAAGTCATCACTGAAGGTGGCATACGAATCATGGTGGCGAGAGTCTGTTAATTGACCGCAAATATTCAATACTTGTTTGAAACAGATTGCTTGCGGCTGGTGGTGGAAACTAAAATGGCATTTTAGCTTACATTTCGGTCGAGTAAAAATCATGAAAACATGGATGTGTGTAGTCTGCGGCTGGATATACGAAGAAGAGAAAGGTTATCCGGAAGATGGCATTGCCCCGGGTACCAAGTGGGAAGACGTGCCTATCAACTGGACATGCCCGGAATGTGGTGCGCGCAAGGAAGATTTTGAGATGATAGAAATCTAAAGATCTGGAGCGGGTGACGGGAATCGAACCCGCGTATCGAGCTTGGGAAGCTAGCGTTCTACCATTGAACTACACCCGCATTGAAATGCGACAGCCTATGTATTTTACGTGGCAGCACCTGCCCTAGCAAAACATTATTCTGCTATTACTGGTTTTTCTCGCTGACAAATGCCAGCAAATCCTTTTCTGGCAATGGCTTGCTAAACAAATATCCCTGATAGAAAAAACAGCCTTCTTTCTGCAGGAAGGCACGTTGCTCCTCCTGTTCTACACCTTCTGCAATCACCTCCAGCCCCAGACTTTTTGCCAGTGAGATGATACTGCGGGCGATGGTGGCATCATGACTATCCACTAATACATCCTGCACAAAGGACTGGTCGATTTTGAGTTGATCCAGTGGTAGCCGTTTGAGGTAACTGAGTGATGAATAACCGGTGCCAAAATCATCTAGTGAGAATCCAACGCCGCGGGTCTTGAGGGCAGACATTTTCTCAATGATGTCTTCCATACTTTCCACAAACAGGCTTTCTGTCAGCTCCAGCTTAAGTTTTTGTGGCGGAGCGCCAGTCGAGGTCAGTATCGCCAATACCTTTTCCACAAAATCCGGTTGACGGAACTGTTGCACGCTAACATTGACTGCAACGGTGAGTCTGGCCATGGCAGGTAATTGCTGCCAACTTACAAGTGCTTTACAGGCAGTGAGTAATACCCATTCTCCGATTGGCAGGATAAGCCGAGTTTCTTCTGCCAATGGAATGAATTCAGCCGGGGAAATCATGCCGCGACTACTGTGTTTCCAGCGTACAAGCGCTTCTACTCCGATGATGGTGCCATCAATGTCGATCTGGGGTTGGTAATGCAGGAAAAACTCGTTTTTCTCAAGACCCTGCCGCATGTCGGTTTCCAATTCCACCCGTGAGGAGACAGCGGTTTGCATCTGCGGATCGTAAAAGCGCAAAGTATTGCGGCCAGCGGCTTTGGCTTGATACATCGCCAGATCAGCCCGTTTCAACAATTCATTAACTGTGTCGTGGTGGTCCTGGAAGAGAGTAATGCCTACGCTAGGAGAGCTATGGTGCTTGTGTCCGTGAATCTCAAAGGGCTCGGCAAATAGCTGTATCAGTTTTTCTGCGATCAGGCGGCTTTGGCTTGCTGCTTCTGTGGGGTCTTGGCTGAGCTCTTCCAGCATGATGATGAATTCATCGCCGCCTAGCCTGGCAACGGTGTCGGTTGTTCTGGTGTGCTCACTCAGCCTGCGTGCGATTTGTTGCAGGAGCATATCCCCAGAGGCATGTCCTAGCGTATCGTTGATGGTTTTGAAGTTGTCGAGGTCGATGAAGAGCAATGCACCATGTCGACCAGTGCGTTCGCTGTTGGCAAGTGCGCGGTTGAGTCTGTCCTGCAGTAATTGACGATTGGGAAGTTTGGTCAGCGGATCGTAGAACGCAAGGTACTGGATTTCTTCTGCGGCGGCCTTGCGCTCCGTAATGTCGGTGTTGATACAGAGTACCGACACAGACTCGCCAAAATCGTCCCTAACCAGCGTCCAGCGGTCTTCAGCAATCAGCAGACTGCCATCCTTGCGTTGTTGTTTGACTTCACTCGTCCATTCGCCCTGCTCCAACAGTACTTGCATGCCAGTCATGAAGATTTCTGGTTCGCAGTAGAGTATTTCCGCCATGATTTGACCTAATACTTCTTCTGCAGTCCAACCATACAAGCGCTCTGCTCCCTTGTTCCAGAACTGAATACGCTGATCCATGCCGATTACGATGATGGCATCCTGAGCTTTGTCCAGTAGCTCTGATTGTTTGCGGATGAAGATTTCCTGATTTTTGTATTTGGTGATGTCCTGAAAAGCCCCTTGAATGCGTATGATCTCCCCATCTGCATTGCGCACAGCCTCACCTACTGTACGCACCCAGATATGGCGATTCTTTGCGGTGATTTTCTGGAACTCTTCGTCGTATGGTATCCCTTGTTCTGCACATGCCTTAACCAAACTACATATTCGCTCACGCGCTTCCGGCACATACATGTTTAGACCTTCTTCGAGTGAAGGTATGGTCCCTGGCTCCATGTCATGAATAACTGCTACCTCATCAGACCAAGTCATCTGCATATCTTTCAAATCAAGCGCCCAACCTCCCAGTTGTGCCAGCTTGCCGGCTATTTTCAGCAGGTTTTCGTTTTGCCGGAGTTTTTCCTCGATGGCTTTACGTGAACTAATATCTTCAGTGACCGCGATCATATTGCTGACCATGCCAGTGTTGTCACGAATCGCGGCGATGCTGGCTCTAACCCATATTAATTTCTGATTTTTTCTGATGTAACGTTTCTCAATCACGAAACTTGGAATCTTGCCATCCAGTAGTTGGTTGGCCAGTTCGCTGTTATGTGCATGGTCTTCCGGGTGAGTGAGATGCACATAGTCGGTTTCCTGCAACTCCGCTTCTGTGTAACCGAGCATGTCGCAAAAAGCTGGATTTGCCATGAGAAACTGGCCCTTGCTATTGGTAATAGCAATACCAGCGGCGGTCACTCGCAACATTTCATCCAATCGTTGCTGTGCGATTTCCAGCTCAGACTGTAATTGTTTTCTTCGCAAGACCTCGTCATTCAGCTCACGGGTACGTTCTTTCTCACGGCGGGTTACGCCCATGCTCCAATAGACAATACTGCCAGCCACTATTACCAATAGCGCTAGAAAGAGTGTGAGCTGTTTTTTGTTTTTGGCTTGTATCACCGATTGCGGCTCAAACATAAAGCCTTGCAGGTTGGCATGTTCCGGTACCATGCCTAGGCTTGCCATGGAGGCAGCGATACTTTGCCAGCGGCCCGGGTTCATGTGTCCAATTTCTACTACATCCGGCAACACCAACTTTTCCATCTGGTCGGCTTCGCGCTCAAGTACCGCTCTGGTGATACCGCGTGCCTTGACCCCGGGAAGGGTAAGGATATGGTCTATGATTTCATTCTTGTGCTCGAAAGCGTATTTCCATCCGCGCTGGGTGGCGCGCAAAAACCCCTCAACTTGCTCAGGATGCTGCTTTACTTTTTTGCGAGAGGTGAACAGGGTGTCACCATAAAAATCGACCCCATAGTCCACACTGTTGAGTATGGCTGGCTCAATCCCTTGGGCTTGCAGCTGGTTGGGTTCTGCAGTCAGATAAGCGGAAATGGCATCCACCTTGCCATTGATCAAATCGCGCAGATCCCATGTTTGCGGGATGATATTGATGTTTTCCAGCTTGATTCCTTCGCGCAGTAGCACGGCTTTTAGCTGGGCTGCGCCTTGATTGTCTTCTAGCATCACACGTTT
>CAYXMC010000017.1:8407-13717 GCA_964466095.1 uncultured Methylophilaceae bacterium
CCTATCAGGTCTGAAGGTGTGCGGATGTTGGATTCACGACGACTTAGCAGGATGTAGGGCGAATGCTGAAAAATGGCTGCAACCACCACGACCGGCTTGCCCTGGATAAAATCCGTGAGGATGCTGGAATCTGTTACACCGAAATCGGCCTTGCCACTGAGCACTGATTCCGTGGCAGACACCCCTTGTCGACCTTCGATAAAATGGACTTTGAGTCCGGCTTCCTTGTAATAGCCTTTGAGCTCAGCAGCGTAATAGCCGGCAAACTGGAATTGGTGTTTCCACTTCAGCTGCACCTTGATCTCTGCGGTATTCAAGTTGGGAGGGTGCCCGTCTCTGGCATGGCCTGGTGTGCATATCAGCAGCAGGGCGAAGCTCAGCAACAGATGATGCAGAATGCGATGGAAAAGCTGGTTTTTGTCCATGTTTTGAGTATTTTTGCACTAGGCCACAATATAGTCTGATTTTCTGGCAATACGCTAAGCAATTTTGATGTGAGTTTTAATTTCGTGAAGTAACAGTTTGCCAACTGTTAGGGTGGCCTAGTCATATCAGGTTTGCCTTATATTGGCTAACCTACGTAAAATAACGGCTTAACTTTTATAGTTTTTAGCCAAATTGATTCAATTAACGATAAACGGTAATTCACGGGAATTTGATGTTGCGGCATTTACCGTCGCCCAGCTGGTAGAAAAGCTGGGTCTGGTCGGCAAGCGTCTGGCGATCGAATGCAACGGGGAAATCGTGCCACGCAGCCAGTTTGCAGATACTGTGCTGAACTCAGGAGATAAACTGGAAATAGTCGGCGCTGTTGGTGGCGGCTGAGTCCGGAGCATTATGGATACACTTAATATCGCTGGTAAGTCTTACAACTCCCGTTTGCTGGTAGGCACCGGCAAATACAAGGACTTTACTGAAACCCGCGCGGCTATTGATGCCAGCGGAGCAGAAATCATCACGGTGGCGATACGCCGCACCAATATTGGTCAGAACGCAGGTGAGCCTTCCCTGCTGGATTATCTGCCACCAGAAGAATTCACTTACCTGCCTAATACGGCAGGATGCTACTCGGCTGATGACGCTGTGCGTACCTTGCGTCTGGCGCGTGAGCTGCTGGATGGGCATAAGCTGGTCAAGCTCGAAGTGCTGGGCGATCCTAAGACGCTTTACCCGAACGTGGTAGAGACCCTCAAAGCTGCCGAGACTCTGGTCAAGGAGGGCTTTGATGTTATGGTTTATACATCGGATGACCCGATTATTGCCAAGCAGCTGGAAGAGATTGGTTGCTGTGCGGTGATGCCGCTGGCCTCATTGATTGGATCCGGCATGGGCATATTGAACCCATGGAACTTGCAGATCATCATCGAAAATGCCAAAGTGCCAGTGCTGGTGGATGCTGGCGTGGGTACTGCCTCCGATGCTGCGATTGCCATGGAGCTTGGTTGCCAAGGCATACTCATGAATACGGCAATTGCCGGCGCAAGAGACCCCATTCTGATGGCATCTGCCATGAAAAAAGCTGTGGAAGCAGGCCGAGAGGCTTATCTGGCGGGCCGCATGCCGAAAAAGCTGTATTCTGCTGCCCCCAGCTCGCCTACAACCGGCATGATTGCCTGATATAGAAAGCTCGATATGACGACAGACAAACGCTATGAGTTTTCAGTATCGGTAGAAACCGCGTTTGTGCCTGACCAGTCAGACATCGAGCAAAATCGCTACGTATTTTCCTATACTATCAAGATCACCAATACCGGCAGCGTTCCAGCTCAATTGATTAGCCGTCATTGGGTGATTACTGATTCCAATAACACAGTGCAGGAAGTGCGCGGTTTGGGCGTGGTGGGGGTGCAGCCGCTGCTTAATCCGGGTGAGCATTTCGAGTACACCAGCGGCACCATGCTGAATACCCCTGTAGGCACTATGCATGGCAGTTATCACATGACAGCAGAAGACGGCACACAGTTTGATACAGAGATCGCTGCTTTTACCCTTTCCATTCCTCGCGTTCTGCACTAGTTAATGAATTTATTGCGCTTTATTCCTTTCCTGGCAATCTTGTCTTTGCTGGGTTGTGGCAGCCAGCCGCTCAAAGATTCCACTAAACCCTTACCTCAGGCGCAGTGTAACTGTCAGCAACCGGCTGAACATCCACCTATACAGATACCAGATGAGCAAAAACCGCTTCCAGGCAAGCCGGCAGATGTGATCAAAACCCCGGATTACGGTTTGCTCAAACCGGCTGCCTGGGAGGAAGTCGAATCGCTGACGCTGGATGATGTGGCGCAAGCTTGGCGCAGCTGGATGATCGGTTGCAGCACGCTGGTCAGCAAGCCAGCATGGCAATCAGTGTGTGAGGC
Organism: uncultured Methylophilaceae bacterium; assembly: GCA_964466095.1. Classification (GTDB taxonomy): domain Bacteria; phylum Pseudomonadota; class Gammaproteobacteria; order Burkholderiales; family Methylophilaceae; genus CAYXMC01. The sequence continues at coordinate 10,765 of CAYXMC010000017.1, forward strand.
AGCTAATCAACTGCCCGCCAACCCTGATGCGCAGATGGTGCGCAGTTATTTTTTGAATTACTTCAATGTCTACAAGGCGACGAATCTAGACGGAACAGATATCGGCTTGATTACTGGTTATTACGAGCCGTTGCTGAAGGGCAGCCGCAAAAAATCGAGTGCTTATCGCTATCCGCTCTACAGCAAGCCAGATGATCTGGTGACAGTAGAGCTTGCCAGTATTTTCCCTGAGCTTGCCAACAAGCGTGTGCGTGGTCGATTGATCAACGACCCGGTGAAGGGTAGCAAGTTGGTGCCTTATTACAACCGTGGCGAGATTGATGTAGAACAATCGCCTTTGCTAGGGCGTGAATTGCTGTGGTTGGATGACGTGGTCGATGCATTCTTCCTGCAGATCCAGGGTTCAGGACTGGTCAAGCTGGATAATGGAGAAGAAGTGCATGTGGGTTATGCCGACCAGAACGGTCAGCCTTACCAGTCGATAGGTCGTGTGCTGATTGAGCGTGGCGAGTTGACCGCAGACAAGGCTTCCATGCAGGGCATAAAGAACTGGGGCCGCAATAATCTGGACAAGCTGCGTGAGCTACTCAACAGTAACCCCAGCTATGTGTTTTTCCGCGAATTGCCGCCGGGGCTGCCAGGGCCGCTGGGCGCTTTGGGCGTACCTATCCTAGGTGATCGCACCGTGGCGATAGACCCGCGCTATGTGCCCCTGGGTGCACCGGTATTTCTTGCGACTACATTCCCCAATAGCTCCAAACCTTTGAACCGGTTAATGATGGCGCAGGATACTGGTGGTGCTATCAAGGGCGGTGTGCGTGCCGATTTCTTCTGGGGCGCTGGTCACGAGGCCGGCAAGCAGGCGGGCGCGATGAAACAGAAAGGCAAAATCTGGGTATTGCTGCCCAAGGATTTTGCCTTTCCCAAATAAACCTAATCCCAGCGATAGATATTTTCCGGTTGTAACCTCTGGGCATGGCCGCGCCCTGCTCCCAATGCGACGAATAGAGGCGCGATATGGTCTTCACTGGGGTGTGCCCTCTTGCCGCTCTGGCTCGCGTGGCGATAATCCAGCAGGGTTGCCGTATCTTGCTCTGCAATCTTTTCCCCGACCCAGTTGGCAAAATCTGGCACGTAATCAAGCACGTCTGCATCACGCTGCATGGTGAACATGTCATACAGATTATGTGTCACCGCACCGCTGCAGAGTATGAGCACATCTTCATCTTGTAGAGGGCTGATGGCCTGTCCTAATTGATAATGGGCCTGCGGCCCCAGCCGGCTCTGGATGGAAAGCTGTGTGACGGGGATGTCCGCGTCCGGATACATCAGGCGTAGTGGCACCCAGGCCCCATGATCCAGACCGCGGCTAGGGTCGCTATCTGCATCTACACCAGCGGCTGCCAATAACTGCAGTGCACGGTTTGCCAGCACCGGCGCACCTCGTGCCGGATAGCTGATCTCGTACATTTCATGCGGAAACCCGCCAAAGTCATGAATGGTCTCTGGTTGCTTGCTCAAACTGACTCTGGGAATCTGGGTATCCCAGTGCGCAGATACCACCAGAATTTGTTGTGGCTTGGGCAATGACCGCGCCAGATATCCCAGCAGTTTGCCTGTCTTGCCCGGCTCTATCGCTAGTGTCGGCGCACCGTGGGAAACAAATAACGTGGTCATTGCTTGTCCTTTGTGAGTTTTTACTTGCGGTTATCCAGACTGAAGCCACCAGCACCATGAGCAACTATCAAAAACAGGCCGCCAACGATGGTGATGTTCTTGAGGAACATGATGGTTTGTATCTGGTCGCCAAAATTGGCATGGAACAGGAAAGCAGCAGCCAGGGTAAAAAGAGCGATACCGGCCGCGGCGATTCTGGTCTTATAGCCAATCAGCAAGGCAATACCGAGAACCACTTCTACAAATACGGCGATGCCATAAGCGACTTCTGGTAATGGTGCGCCCACACTAGCGATATACCCGATGGTGCTGGCTGGTGCAGCGATCTTGCCAAAGCCGCTGATAATGAAAATTAGCGATAGCAGCACACGGCCAATAAAGCTGGTTAAGTTTTGAAATGCAGTCATTTGTATCTCCTTATAAAAATGTGATGACGGAGTGGATTGTATGTTTATTCATTAAACATGATAATCCTCCTTAAATTTGTAAAACTGTCTCATTTAAGTTGACAATAATATGAGTAACTTCGAAGAAATCCGTATTTACGTAGAAGTAATCAAGCAGGGAAATTTCACGCAGGCAGCTAAAACCCTGCAGCTTTCCAAGCAATTGATCAGCCGTCGCATCATGGCACTGGAAGAGCGACTGGGAGCGCGACTGCTGAATCGCACTACCCGCAAACTTTCACCTACTGAGCTAGGCAAGGTGTTTTTTGAGCGTTGCCAGCGTGTATTGCAGGAGTTGAATGAAGCTGAGCAGCAGGTCAGTAACCAGTCGGCAGAGTTACGCGGTCTTTTACGGATTTCTGCACCGGTATCTTATGCGAGCATGGTGCTATCTCCTGCACTCAACGTTTTTATGCTCCAGCACCCCAATCTGGATGTGGCAGTGGATGTGGATAACCGGCTGGTAGATATTGTCGGAGAGGGTTATGACATGGCGATCCGGATTACCAATCATCCTGATCCAGGGCTGATTGCGCGCAAGCTGGCTGATTCACCATTGGTTTACTGCTGCAGCCCTGCCTATCTGGCTCAATATGGTGTACCGCAAACGCCAGCTCAACTGAAGAATCATCGCTGCATTGCCAGTCGTAGTAATGAATGGGTATTCGAGCACAAGGGTGAAATCAGCAAATTACAGATACATCCTGTGTTACGCACCAACCATGGTGAGGTACAGCGAGAAGCCGCAATAGCGGGCTTGGGTATTACTGGCCTGCCATTGTTTTACGTGAAAGATGCATTAGAGTCTGGTCATCTGGTACAAGTGCTAC
>CAYXMC010000018.1:0-13508 GCA_964466095.1 uncultured Methylophilaceae bacterium
TTTTTCAGCTCCTGTTCCAGCCTGTCCAGAAAGAGCCTGCGGTTAGGTAGATTGGTCAGGGCGTCGTAGTTGGCTTGCTGCCAGATGAGTGCCTCGGATTCTTTGATATAGCTTAGGTCAGAGAACAAGGCAACGCGCATCTGCAGCTCACCTTCATCCGTGTAGACGTTGTTCATCGTTAGCAATACCGGGTACTCCTCCCCGGATTTACGCTGATTCCAGACCTCGCCTTTCCACTCTCCTTCACGTTCCATGCCTTCCCACATCTCTGCATAGAAATCACTTTCATGCCGCTGGGAGTAAAGCATGTGGGGCTCTTTGCCCATCACTTCCTCAGCTGAATACCCTGTCATTTTGGTAAACGCCGGGTTGAGGGACATGATCTTGTGATGAGCATCCATGACGATCATTGCTTCGTTGGTGTTCTGATAAACCAGTGCAGCTAATCTCAAGCCCTCATCGGTATTCTTGCGGTCTGTGATATCTCTGGATAAAAAGATATAGCTGCGAAATTCTGCATCTACAGCTTTGAGTGCAACAGATAGTTCAAACCATCTCAGTTGTTCATTGATTTTGAGTTTAATTTGATGCCCAAGTGAGCTCCCTTTTGTATTGGCCTCATGGATACACTCCATTAATACCTTGCTTGCGCTATCGGGCATAAACTCTGAAACATGAGAGCCCAGCAGTTTTTGTCGTTCAATCGTGACTGATGCTTCATCCTTATTCCAGATGTTGATGAAGATTCCATGCTCATCCAGTTCAAATAGCAAGTCGGGGACAGCGAGTAGCACAGCTTCCAGTTGTTGGTGCTCATCCTTTAACAAGCTGGAGACTTGTTCCGCGGATTGTCGTGCTTGAGATAATCTTCGATTGATAGAAATGAGCCAGAATGAGAGTGTAACTGCTAGCACACTACTAAAGATGACTGCCAATATCCAAATCTTATAGCGATGCCAGATGTCGAGTAATGTAAATTCTGGCGAACTATCAAATGGGGGCAGACGTAAGTCTTTCAGCATGGTTTCTACCGGACTGTAATCAGCGGGTATGTTGAAGCCATGTATTGAAATAGATTGATCGAAAGTGGATTTACGTTCGGTTTTCAGGAGTACGGCTGCTACTTTGCGTGTCAGATTCGGCTCAGTATGTGGCAGCGGCGCAAAAGGCCATTCCGGATACAGTCTGGTCGATACTGCAAACGGGTAATCCGGTAGATTCTGCCGATTAATGATCTTAAAGTCTTGCAGGCTTATACGGCCAGTGCTGGCCATTTGTTCTAGTACCCCAGTACGGACAAATCCTGCATCAGCATATCCCCGTTGTACGCTTTCAACGACTTGCTCATAGTTTTTATGGCGCATGAGAGAGCGAATGCTCACGCCTTTTTGGTACAGCTCATAAGCTTGCGCCTGATAGCTGCCCAAGGATTTGGTATTGGTTGCAGCAATTTTCTTGTCTACAAGATCGGGGATATTGCGAATATCCTTTCGATCAGCGCGCGCAATAATGACCCCGCCAAAAGCCATGGTTGGCTTGCCACCTTCATTTTCAATTACCGTAGCGATAGGCGCACCCAGACCGAAGGCCCGAGCAATCTGAATATAGTGGCTGGGATTGGTCAGAATGAAATCAATCTGCCGCGTGGCAACTGCTTCTTCCAGTGCATCGTAAGTGAGTGGCTCCAGCTTGAAGCTGTACTCCGGAATTTCTTCTTTCAGCGCATCAGCCAATGGATCCCACTTTTGCAGCTCCTGCTCTAGTGGCCGGAACACCAGCACGCCGATATGCACTACTTCCTCTGCCGTTGCTTGCATGAATGGCAGCACGGATAACAGCATAATCAGGAAGTAGCGTTTGGTGGGCATCATGTCACCTCGATATCGAGATACTCCCCAGACAGCAGATTTTCCTGATGCATCTCTGGTATACCTATCAAAGTAGAAATCCGCTGCACACCTTCCATCAGTTGCGGAGGGTTGCCAATCAGCAGTCTGCGATTATTTTCCAGATTAGGCAGTACCAGTCCTCGGAATGTCGTCAGCACCTGCTCTGGCGGAAGGCCGAGCCGCGGCGCCATGCGATAACTGGCGTCCTGAGGATTAGTGTTGATGTAGCTGAGCGCCTTGAGGTGGGCAGTTAGCAGGCCCCTGATGGCATTGGCGTGATGCGCCTCAAGTCTATCGTTGCGTATCGCCAGTACGTCTACGATGGTGTCTGGTATCTTGCGGCTGTCAAAAAGCCTGATCCCGCCTTCTGCAACAATTCTTGTGCTGACAGGTTCATAGGTGATCAAGGCATCTACGGCACCCGATTTCCATGCGTTCAAATGTTCATCTATCGGAATGTGGATCTGTTTCACTGCATCCAGATTGAGCCCATTCGTTTTCATGGCAATGCTGAACATGAGGTCACCCACTGCCCCTTGCTCGAAACCTATGCGCTTTCCTTTCAAATCCGGGATTTTCTGCAACTGGGGTCTGCTCAGCAAAACATCCGCTCCGGCTGAAATATCAAACACCAGCACTGCTGAAAGAGGCAAGCCCATGGCGCGAGCTCGCAGCACCTCATCCAGCGTCAAGGCAGCACCATCAATCATGCCATTTGCCAGCTGCTGCATGGATTCTGTGGCAGAACGAGTTTCTATCAGGCGGACTTCATCATGATTGATCCATTCCCGCTCTTGTGCGAGAAACAAAGGCTCGTACCCCGGCCAGACATGCGCAGCTATTCTTAATGGGCGCTTGGGTTCGCACGCAGGCAAGAGTGCCAGCAAGGAGCTGGCAGCCATCAGGTTCAGGAACCTGCGCCGGGAGAAACTTGAAGCGAGATATGGGCTCTGCATAGGCTTTGTGGCTAGGGCTTTTTTTTATTAACGGCTTGATTAGGTTTAACTATAGCTCAATTCGGCATCATGTAAACGTGTGCTATGAGCAGATTTGCTTACTAGTAATCAAAATGCTCCGGCAAAAGCATGGAAGCAATGAAATTATTTTGTTGACAGATAAACTTAACGTTGTTAACTTAACGTCGTTAAGCAATAAAGTATCACTATTCATGCCTCCAAAAATCAAATCTGAAGATGAAAAGCAGCAACTGCGCAACCTGATACTGGATGCTGCGCGCGAGCTGTTTGTCGAGCGTGGCGTAGAGTCGGTCACCATGCGCGAGATAGCGCGTCGTATCGGTTACTCTGCTACCGCCATTTATCTGCATTTCAAGGACAAAGAAGCGCTCATACGTGCACTATGCGATACCGATTTTCTGGCACTCGCGTCCGGCCTGCAGCAGATACTTCAGATCCCCGACCCGGTGGAGCGTATGAAAGCGCTGGGACAAGGTTATGCACGCTTTGCCCTCAGCCACCCTAATCATTACCGCATGATGTTCATGACGCCGAGGCCACCATGTGACCCTGATAACTCAGAGGTACAAAAAGATAACCCGGAGCAGGATGCTTATGCCCAGCTTAAGCATGTGGTGCAACAAGTCTTTGACCGCGGCCTGTTTCGCGACGATTGCCGGGATCCAGAATTGATCGCGCAGACTATCTGGGCTGGCATACACGGCGTCTGCTCACTAGAAATCACGCTAGCCAACGATATTTGGGTCAACTGGCGTGATGTTTCCGATCGATTATTAATCATGCAGGACGTGCTGGTGCGCGGCCTTTTGAAACAGGAGTCCAAATGAAGAACCCCTTAATACTGGCTTTGCCACTTTTGCTGCTAGCTTGCCAGAAAGCCCCGGAACCGGTCGCCGGACCGCGACCTGCACTCATCATGACTATCAGCGGTGCAGGGGCGAATCAAGGCATGACATTGGTTGGCGAAGTCAAAGCCAGATATGAATCGGCACAGGGCTTTCGCATTGCCGGAAAGATTCTTGAACGCAAGGTAGAAATAGGCAGCAGAGTTAAAAAAGGGCAGGTGTTGGCAAGGCTGGACAGCAGCGATGCGAGCCTTAACTTGAAAGCAACAGCCGCCGATGTGGCTGCCGCCGAGGCCCAATTGGTACTGGCTAAATCCAATCTGGAGCGCCAACGCCAGCTGCATGCACAAAAGTTTGTTTCCGCAGCTTCTCTGGATAGTTTCGAAGCACAGTACAAATCAGCACTGGCAAGGTTGGATCAGACGCGCGCGCAGACCTCGTTTAGCGGCAATCAGTCAGCTTACACAGCGCTGACTGCAGACCGCGATGGCATCGTTACAGACATCCGTGCCGAGCCCGGCCAAGTAGTCGCAGCCGGCGAAGTGATCGCACGCATTGTTGACCCCACTCAGCTAGAGGTGCAGATACCGGTGCCGGAATCACGCATGAGCAAGCTGAACCTAAATGATGAAGCCACTGTGAGGCTATGGGCCAAGCGTGAGAAGCAATATCAAGCCAAAATTCGCGAGATCGCCCCAGCCGCAGATGCGGTAACGAGGACCTTTCTGGTCAAGGTGAGCATATTGGATGCAGATGAAGAAGTGCGACTAGGCATGACTGCAGGTGTACGCATCAACAAGGATCAGGGCGATGCTTTCCTTGTTCCTAGCCCTGCGGTTTCGCAGATAGAGGGCAAGGCAACAGTCTGGCTGGTGGGTGCAGATAACAAAGTGTCGCCACAAAAAATCGAAGTTGCTAGCTACCGTGAAGACGGTGCGCTTGTGACGAATGGCTTGCAACTGGGCGACAAACTGGTCATTGCCGGCACACAAAAATTGATTGCAGGGCAAACCGTGCGTCCGGTAGAAGCGAGTTTTGCAAAGTGAAGAATTTCAACCTTTCCGATTGGGCGCTCAAGCATCAGGCACTGGTGCTCTATTTCATGGTGGTACTTACCGTCATTGGTCTTGCCTCTTACACCAAACTGGGGCAATCCGAAGATCCACCATTTACCTTTAAGGCCATGACCATACGCACTGGCTGGCCCGGCGCCAGTGCCGATGAAGTAGCACTGCAAGTGACCGACAAGCTGGAAAAGAAGCTGCAGGAAGTCCCCCATCTAGACTATGTGTCCAGCTATAGCCGCGCTGGCGAATCTATGATCATCCTGCGCGTCAAGGATTCCACAGCTGCCAAGGACATGCCCAACGTCTGGTATCAGGCGCGCAAAAAAATTAGCGATATCCGCAACACCCTGCCTGCCAATATCGAAGGCCCGAGTTTTAATGATGAGTTCGGCGATGTATACGGCAATATCTATGCCCTGCTTGGCGATGGTTACACACCAGCAGAACTGAAGCGGCAGGCTGAAGTGGTGCGCGCCGAGATATTGCGGCTGCCGGATGTAGAAAAAGTGGATTTTTTTGGAGAGCAGCGACAAAGGCTTTATATCGAGCTATCCAATGCCAAGCTGGCAACGCTGGGGATTGATACCGACACGCTGGTGCGCACACTGCAAAGCCAGAACCCGGTAATGGCGAGTGGTGCATTCAATACCGATCAGGAGAATATACGTGTAGCTGTCAGTGGACGTTTTGCCAATGTGGAAGAAGTGGCCGATATGCACTTCCGTGCCAATGGCCGCGATATCCGTTTGGGTGATGTGGCCAAGGTCTACCGTGGCTATCAGGATCCACCCGGTCAGGTCGTGCGCTTTCAGGGCCAACCAGCGCTGCTAATAGGCGTTACCATGGCCAAGGGGGGTGACATCATTGCGCTGGGTCAGCGACTTGATCAAAGCATCAATAAGGTCAGCAAGCAATTGCCTATCGGTCTGGAACTGCATACCGTGACCTCGCAGCCACGCGCCGTGGAGCGTTCAGTTCATGAGTTCGTTCGTTCGCTGGCTGAAGCAGTGATTATCGTGCTCGGAGTGAGTCTGCTTTCACTAGGCCTGCGTACCGGTCTTGTTGTGGCGATCACCATTCCCATCGTGCTGGCGATTACGTTTCTTTTTATGTATCTGTTCGATGTTGGGCTGCATAAAATATCGTTAGGCGCCCTGATACTGGCACTAGGTCTACTGGTGGACGATGCCATTATTGCTGTGGAGATGATGGCATCCAAGATGGAGCAAGGCTGGGAACGAACCAAGGCAGCCTCGTTTGCTTTCAGCAGTACGGCGATGCCCATGCTATCCGGCACACTGGTCACTGCAGCTGGTTTCCTGCCTATCGCCACCGCACAATCTTCTACTGGCGAGTACACACGTTCTATCTTTCAGGTGACTGTCATCGCCCTCATGGTGTCATGGTTTGCCGCCGTGGTATTTGTGCCTTATCTTGGTTACAAGCTGTTGCCGGATTACAAAAATCAGGCTGCTCAACCTTCATGGCTGGCACGTCTTCTCGGCAAGAAAGCTGAGCCAGCTAGCCATCATGAAGATATTTATCACACAGGCTTGTATCGCCGATTGCGCAGCTTCATTACCCTTTGCGTCAGGCATTATTGGATAGTGATTGCCATCACTCTGTTGGTGTTCGTCATATCTCTTTTCGGCTTCAGCAAGGTGCAGCAACAATTCTTCCCCGATTCGACTCGGCCCGAGCTGATTGTCGATATGCGCTTGACCGAAGGTGCTTCTTTTGAGGCCACTGAACGTGCGGTCAAGAAAATGGAGGCCTGGCTGGACCAACAGCAAGGCATAGAAAATTATGTGGCTTATGTGGGCAACGGCAGCCCGCGCTTTTACCTGCCGCTGGATCAGCAATTGCCACGCAAGAATTTTGCTGAATTCGTGGTGCTGGCAAAAGACCTGAAATCCCGCGAAGTACTGCGTGGCAAGCTAATACAGCTATTCGAGCAGGATTTCCCCGAGTTGCGCGGTTCGGTGTTTCGGCTGGAAAATGGCCCGCCTGTGGGCTTTCCTGTCCAATTCCGCGTTTCCGGGCCTGGATTTAACGAAAGTAATTTCGATCTGCTGCGTCAGCAGGCAGATAAAGTAGCTGCTGTCATGCGGGAGAACCCCTACCTCAGCAATGTACAGGTGGATTGGGAAGAGCCGATCAAGGCTGTACACCTGGAGGTCGATCAATCCAAGGCGCGCCTGCTCGGCATCAGTTCTACAGATATCGCCAACTTCCTTAATAGTGCGCTGAATGAGCTCTACATTACCGAGTACCGCGAGGGAAATGAAAAGATAGACTTGGTTGTACGTGGCAACCCGAACGAGCGCAGACAGATCTCACGTATCAATGACCTCATGATCAAGACTGCCAACAAGACCAGTGTGCCGCTCTCGCAAGTCGCCAGCATCAACTACACCTTTGAAGAAGGCCTGATCTGGCGTCGCAGCCGCATTCCCACCATTACGGTACGTGCCACTTTGTACGGGCATATTCAAGCGCCAGTGGTTTCCAATATGGTAGAGCAAAAGCTGACCAAGATTCGCGCCGAGTTGCCAGTGGGTTATCACATCGATACTGGAGGAGCAGTGGAGGAATCAGGCAAGGGCGGAGCCTCTGTCGCTGCGGGCGCACCCTTGTTCATCGTGGTCGTACTCACTATCCTCATGCTTCAGTTGCAGAGTTTCTCGCGCGTCTCGCTGGTTGTGCTGACAGCACCATTTGGCATCATCGGTGTTGCTATGTTTCTGCTCATTTTCGACAAGCCTTTTGGGTTTGTCGCAATGCTCGGCACCATCGCCCTGTCTGGCATGATTATGCGCAACTCCGTGATTCTGGTAGACCAGATCGCGCAAGATAAGGCTACGGGCAAGGCAGACTGGGAGGCGATTGTAGAATCCACTGTGCGCCGTTTCCGGCCTATCGTGCTCACTGCTGCTGCCGCTATCCTGGCGATGATACCGCTGACACGCAGTGCATTCTTCGGGCCGATGGCAGTCGCCATCATGGGCGGACTAACAGTCGCAACCCTGCTGACTGTCATTTCGCTACCAGCACTCTATGCGGCTTGGTATAGGGTGCGCGTGCCGCAGGAGGTCTGACTTTGACTATGCCAGTGCATCTGGTGAACCGTCAGAGTGTTTGTGGCTCAAATGCTTGATTGCCTGAAAGCCAGGCAACATGCTTGAGCCATGTATCAGTTATAATGCTTTAGATTAACGTTTTGTGTGGCAAAGGATTTATCAAATGAGTCTGCAGCAAGTTGAGCAAGCGCGTTTCAATATGATCGAACAGCAAATCCGCCCCTGGGAGGTGCTGGATGCAAAGGTGCTGGATCTTTTGACCAAGGTACCGCGCGAAGCTTTTGTTCCTGAACAATATGCAGGCTTGGCTTTTGCCGACTTGGAGATCCCGCTTGGTAACGGCCAGCTAATGCTGGCACCCAAGATGGAAGCCCGAATTCTGCAGGCGCTGGAGATCAAGCCCACAGATCGCGTACTTGAAATCGGCACTGGCAGTGGCTATCTCACAGCCTTGATTGCCAGACAAGCCAAAGAAGTCATCAGCGTTGATATCAATCCCGAATTCATCAAAACCGCAAGCACCAGACTAGCTGCCCAAAATATCAAGAACGTTACCCTGCTGGAAGGCGATGCTGCCAACGGCTGGCCGCAAAAAGCGCCTTACGACGTGATTGTGTTTACAGGCTCACTGCCTGTGGCACCGGGACAGCAGGTACTACAAACTCTGACAGCAGGCGGACGTCTGTTTGCTGTAGTGGGTGAGGCGCCGGTGATGGAAGCCACGATGATACGTCGTATAAGTGCTGAAAGTTTTAAACAGGACGTCATTTTTGAAACCTGCCTGCCCAGCCTGAGCAATGCACCGCAACCGGAAAAGTTCGCGTTCTAGGCAGCACCCAATCCTGAAGGTAAACCCATGCGTAAACTCCTTATCAGCCTTGCTTTACTGCCACTGGCAGCCCAAGCAGCAGGCCCAGAGCAAAACCTGATCGATATTTACCAGATTGCCATGGCCAAAGACCCGGTCTGGGCATCAGCACTGAACGCCAACAAAGCCGCACAGGAAAAGCTGGTGCAAGGTCAGGCGCTGCTGTTACCTACCATCACTGCCAACAGCAATGCCAGTCACACTGAATCTGACATTCGCTATCTTGGTAGTGCAAGCGTATTCCGGAATGGTGGCCGCGAGTCTTTCGATACTTTTGGCTATGGTTTCAACATCAACCAGCCCATTTTTCGTAAACAGAATCTGGTGCAGTATGCACAATCCAAAGTGCAGGTGACGCAGGCAGACAAGCAGTTGGCGTTGGCTCAGCAAAACCTGATGCTGCGCACTTCTCAAGCCTATTTTGATGTGCTGCTGGCACAAGACAAAATAGACCTGATTAACGCCCAGAAAAGTGCGATTACCCGCCAGCTGGAACAAGCCAAGGCCAATTTTGAAGTGGGCACAGCCACCATTACCGATGTCAACGAAGCGCAGGCAAGGTTCGATCTGGTACGTGCACAGGAAATTGCCGCATTGAATGAGCTGGAAGTCCGCAAGCGCGCAGTACAGTCCATTATCGGCGATTTGCCGGAAAAGCTGGCACCGACCCGAGCCGATCTGACGCCAAGACTGCTTGAGCCTCTGGATATGGAGCAATGGGTTCAGATCGCTGAAAAAAACAATCTTGAGCTGATTATCCAGCAACAAACCTTAGAGCTGGCTACACAGGAAGTAGACAAACAGAATGCCGGCCACTTGCCGACACTGGATGCAGTTGGTAGCTACAGCGATACCCGCGCCAGCGGTGGTATCAATGGTTTTGGTACTGACCTGCAAAATGCCACCATCGGCTTGCAACTGCAAATCCCTATCTTTCAGGGTGGTGCTGTCAGCTCCCGTGTGCGTGAGGCAGTCGCCAATAAAGCCAAAGCACAGGATGATGTAGAGGCGGCACGCCGCAAGGCTGATCTGGATGCACGTCAGGCTTACCTGAACCTCACAGGCAGTGTTGCTCAGGTGCAGGCTTACGAACAGGCATTACTCTCTAGCCAGTCACAACTCGATTCCACCAATCTGGGCTACGAAGTCGGGGTTCGTACCAGTGTGGATGTACTGAATGCACAACAACAGTACTACACCGCCAAGCGCGATTTACAACAGTCTCGCTACAACTACCTGATCAGCGTACTCAAGCTCAAGTCTGCCGCAGGCATTCTGGCCGAGCCAGATCTGGAAGAGATCAACAAGAGCCTGACGGTGAGCGCCAAATAACTTCGGTTAGCGCCATATCTTGAAGATCAGCAGCCATATCAGCCAGCGTGACTACAGCCAGCTTGTGCTGGTGGACGTGCAGGAACGCTTGGCGCCTGCCATGCAGTTAGAGCCCATGCAGCAAGTGATCAAAAATTGTGCCGTGCTTTTGCAGTCGGCCAGTCTGCTGGAAATTCCCTGCATCTATACTGAGCAATACCCCAAAGGTTTGGGTTCGACCGTTCCCGCTTTGCTCGAACTCTTGCAGCCTAACCAGCGCGTAGAGAAAACTGTGTTCTCTTGTGCCAAGGAGCCTACGTTCAACCGCAAGCTCACCAGTGATCGCCCCCAGATTATTCTGGCCGGGATGGAAGCCCATATCTGTATCCTGCAAACAGCGCTGGATTTGCAAAACTCCGGGCATCAGGTTTTTGTGGTGGAAGATGCAGTGATCTCACGCAACCCGCATCACAAGGCCAACGCCCTGCAGCGCTTGCGCAGCGCTGGTGTCATCATCAGCAACACAGAATCTGTTGTTTTCGAGTGGCTGGGTGCCGCCGAAGGCGATCATTTCAAGGCTATCAGCAAACTCATACGCTGATTTTTGGGTGCTTGAATATCATTTGCAGCCGTTTTTTGATAAATTCATTACATCATCATGATTTTAGGTGCTGCATGGCTGCAGCACCCTGATTTCGTGCCGTTATAAATCATAAACATACAGATTCGGCCTGGATCTCAAGATGAGGATGAGTGAGTTTTTCAATAGCTTCAGCATAAAACAGATCAGCTACATTGTCTGGCTGCTCTGCATTTTTGCTAAGCCAGTGACAGCAGCAGAAAGCCTGACGGATATGCCACTCGAGCAGTTGCTCGAAAAAGAAGTGGTTACCGCCTCAAAAATTGCCCGCCAAGTCAGCGATTCCCCCTCTGCTGTGAGTATCGTGACTTCAAAAGATATCAAGGCCTATGGCTATCGCACGCTGGCCGAGATCATCAACAGCATGCGCGGCCTCAATACCATCAGCGATCATACCTACACCTACATGAGTGGCCGTGGTTTTGGCCGGCCGGGTGATTATCCGGGCAGGGTCATGCTGCTCATCGATGGTCATCAGGCCAATGACAATCTCTACAACGCTTCTTATCTTGGTAACGATGGCTTGCTGGATACCGAGTTGATAGAACGGGTGGAATACGTCTCTGGGCCGGGGGCAGTAAGTTACGGCAACGGGGCGTTTTACGGCATCATCAATGTCGTCACCAAAAAAGGTGGTGATTTCAATGGTGTTCAGCTAGGGCTGGATGCCGCCAGTCATCGTTCATTCAAGCAGCGTCTAACGTATGGCAACAAGCTCGACAATGGTGCTGAAGTGCTGATCTCCGCCTCCAGTTATCAAAGCGACGGACGCAACCTTTTCTTTCCGGAATTCAATAATCCCGCCAATAATTTTGGCGTGGCCCGCAATCTGGATGAAGAAAACAATCGTCGCTATTTTTTCAAGGGGCGTTTTGAGCAATGGTCGCTGGAGGCGGCCTACGTCAATCGTCTGAAAGAGGATCCAGCTGCAGCCTATGGTGCAGATTTCAATGCTCGCCCTTCAGACATGCGTGATCGCAACGGTTTTCTAAACTTGCGTTTTGAGGACAACCTCACCGCGCATTTAAAAACAGCAATCAAAACCTATTACGGACAATATGATTACACAGGCAGGGCAGTCTACGGTGGTGACTTTTATCATGAAAGCAATGCTGGCCGCTGGTGGGGTAGCGAAGCCAAGTTTGCATATACCGGTTTCGACAATCACCAGATTGTTTATGGCATTGAATACAGAAACGACTACAAACAGGATTTTCTGCTACCGACTGACCAGATTCGCCATAGCAGCTATATTGCCAGCACTTATTTGCAGGACGAGTATCGGTGGAGCCGCCAACTCGCCTTAAATTTCGGGGTGCGCGGAGATTATGCCGGCGATGTTCGCCATTTGAGTCCACGGACTGCGATCATCTATTCCCCAGATGACCAAATTGATATCAAGCTCTCCTATGCCACAGCATTCCGCAAGCCGAATGCCTATGAAAAGTATTACAACGAGGCTACTGCGCAGATTGCCAACCCCAACCTGAAAAAAGAAGTGGTGGATGCAACGGAACTGGTTATCGAATACCGGCCCGATTTTTCAAGCAAACTTCTCAGCTCACTATACCGCTACAACACCAAAAACCTGATTGAGGCAGAACAACTAGCTGCAGGCATAGAGCAATTTGCCAATGTCAGAAGACATGAAGCAACCGGATGGGATATCGAGTACGCGAAACAATGGAGCAACAACACCAGAATGCGCGCAAGCTATGCTTGGCAGTATGCCGAACATGAAGATGGCACATGGCTTGCCAACTCCCCCAAGCATTTAGCCAAGATCAATCTCACCCGTGCCTTGCTTGGCGAAAGGTTACAGGCTGGTTTTGAATCCCAATACATAGGCAAACGCCTGACCGAAAATGGCGATATGCTCGGCAGTTATGTGGTGAGCAACCTCACCTTCTATAGCAGCACGCTCATCAAAAACAGCACTGTTTCGTTCAGCATCAAGAATCTGTTTGACCGTGAATTCTCGGTTCCGGCGCCGACATTTTTTATTCCAAATAGCTTTGGTCAGGATGGTCGCACCTACTGGCTGCAATTCACACATGATTTCAAGCAGTGAAGGCAGAATCATGATGCGTCGGATTTTCTTCACACTAGCCTTGCTCATATTGCCTGCCAGCACTGGCTTTTCCGTCGGGGTGAATGATCGCGACATGAAAGCGGCGTTGATCTATAACTTTGCGGTTTACACCACTTGGCCCGAGAGCAGCACCAATCATTTTAATATTTGTGTTTATGAAGAAGATGCAGAAAACATTACTCAGGAGATTCTTGAAAGCAAGCGCATCAACGGCAAGCCGATACGCTATGTAGTGCTCAACGGCAGTAGCTCTCCAGAGACCTGCCAAGTACTGTATATAGAAGACGCCAGACGTACCGAAGACCCCAAGTTTGTGGAAAGTATCAGCGGCACATCTCTGCTGACAATTGCTGACGTTACAAAACGCCCGTCACTCAGCGGTATCGTCAATATTCAGCTGCAAGACCGCAAATACCTGTTTACCATCAATAACGAGGCTGCCAAACAGCACAATCTGGTTTTCAGTTCCAGATTACTGCGACTAGCCAGCAAGGTATTCTGAGGCGCACATGCTAAGAAAATATTTCAATCAACGCGCCATACAAGACAAACTCCTGCTGACCAATCTTTTGGTGACAACAGGTGCTTTGTTGGTCGTGTTTTTCATGTTGCTGATGTACCAGTACTGGAGCTTCAAGCGTGATTTATTACAGGATTTGAATGCCCAGATAGCGGTGGTAGAGAGCAACTTGGGCGCCACAGTGGCGTTTGATGACAGACAAGCAGCTAACGAGACACT
>CAYXMC010000019.1:0-13416 GCA_964466095.1 uncultured Methylophilaceae bacterium
ACCACGGTAGATGTAAATACCGGTGGTTTTGTCAGCGGTCGCAGTCTTTCAGACACCATTTTCAAGACCAATCTTGAAGCCTCTCAGTGTATTGCCCGCCAGCTCAGGTTACGTAATCTGGGAGGCATTATCATCATCGATTTTATTGATATGGACGAAGATGAGCAGCGGGAGGCTGTGCTGGATGAACTCAAGCGTGCAGTGGAAAAAGATCGTGCCCGTACCGGTATCAACGGGTTCTCGCCACTTGGCCTGCTAGAGATGACACGCAAGCGTACACGAGAGAGTCTGGCTCATATTCTTTGCGAGCCTTGTCCTGCCTGTAAGGGTAGGGGGGAGCTTAAAACCGCACAGACAGTGTGCTATGAAATCTTTCGTGAACTTATGCGTTATTCGCGGCAATTCAGTGCCCGGGAGTTCCGTATTTTGGCATCACAAAAAGTCATAGACTTGCTACTGGACGAAGAGGCGCAGAGCTTGGCCAATCTTTCTGCCTTTATTGAGAAGCCAGTTTCTTTACAGATCGAATCGCAATATTCCCAAGAGGATTTTGAGATTATCCTTATGTAGTTAGCAGGCGCTTACTTGGGTGGTGGCGGAGGTGCGGAGGATGGTTTACTGGCCTTGATCAGGCTGAGCAACATCTGGTCAAGCTTGGTACACTGGTTCTGTTGCTCGACAAACTCATTCTTGAGCTTGCTCATATTGACTTCCAGCGCTTGCAGGTTGTCGTTGATTTCTTTCATGGAGTGCATGCGTTTTTCCAAGGAGTTCTGATATTCAGCAACTTGTTGCTGCAGCGGCCCAAGAACGCTGCCCAACCACAATACACATTGCTGGTGGGTGGATTGGAATATAGACTTGGCCTGGTTGCCTAAACTCATAAAGAACTTGCGTACCAGAAAGTGCTTTTCCGTCATCATATTCAGTGTGCTTGAACAGAATTCTGCCGTGACTTTCTCCAGCTCCTGCATGCTCCTGCCAAAACTTTCTATATTTAGCGGTGGTGGAGTGCGCGCTTCAAATCCGTGCTTACTATGAAAAAGCTGGTACATTTCATTGGCGACTTTCTTGATTTCAACGCTTTGTTGCTGAATTTCCTCAGATAGAACGGTAGTCTGCCGAATCAGATCTTTCATGCCACGATTGAGTCCCATGGTGGTCCAGCTGTCACCTATGCTTTGTCGACTTTGTTCAAGCATGTCGTCAAGATGCGTAGGGCTAAGCTTGTTCAGTAAATCCTTGCCAAGTACGGAAATGCGGTCATTTACCATATTGAGTGTGGTCACTGAGGCTTCGTACTTCTTGCGTTCGATCGCTGCAGCATCTATCAGTGATTGCACGACGCCCTGATTTTTTCCACGCAGGCCTTGAAGCTCAAGCAGGTGAGCTCGAGTGCCTTCCAGTTTTTGCTGGGCAATTTTGCGTGAGATCTTGAGCATGCCCACGATCTCGGTAATGATGGTGGAGCTGAGTATCTGGTGCTTTGCGCCAACTACATGGTTAGCTAGTAATTGCTCAACTTTGGATATTCCGCTTTTTTCCAGCAAGTCGCGGTCTTTGCGTATTTTGGCGAGCAAAGCTTTCTGTGCTGAAATCGCCAGTACAGATGATGGTGGTAGCCCCAGTTGGTGAGCGGTTGCTCCGACCTGAGATTGAATCATTGCCTCCACCTCGTCGGAGGTCTTCATGTCATCCCAAAGGATATCTATCTTGTTCAGCACGGCCAGCTTGCGGCTGCCTGTGGGTTTGAGATGGTCTGTCCATATCTGCATGTCAGATTTGGTGACTCCGGTATCAGTAGCCAGCAGGAAAATGATGGCATGAGCGTTGGGGATAATGCTCAATGTCAACTCTGGCTCAGCTCCCAAAGTGTTGAGGCCAGGGGTGTCAAGTATGACCAACCCGCTTTGCAGCAATGGATGCGGGTAGTTGATGAGGGCGTGACGCCAGACCGGTACTTCTACTTTGCCTTTGGTTTGCAGGCTGCGCTGCATGCCGATGTCTTCTGCATTCCAAAGCCCCAGATTTTTTGCTTCCTCCAGTGAGACGTCTTTTTGCTGCACGATCGTGTACAGCGCCTCTTTCATTGCATCCGCCGAATTGGTATCCAGACGTATTTTGGTCCACTCGTTAGGGTTGCTTTTCAGGTAGGCAAGGCTGTCATCGCGTTTGCGTGTTTCGATGGGTAATAACTTGATGCAGGGTTCTTCAATGTCCGACCAGAATATCTCGGTCGGACACATGGTGGTGCGGCCAGCTTCTGATGGCAGCAAGCGCTGGTTGAAATCGGCAAAGAACAGCGCATTGATGGTTTCCGTTTTGCCTCTTGAGAATTCTGCGACAAAAGCCAGTACCAACTGATCCTTGCGCAGCGCTTCTGTCATATCGAACAGACGCAAATCCTGTATGCCATCACTGGTGTTAGTTGCATTCAGCCAGCTGCGATAGTCGGATATCGTTTGCGATAGGCCGTCACGCCATTTCTGAAAATCCGAAATTTGCTGATGCAGGCCTATGCTCATGAGTCAGCTTGCCTCCCTGTGTGGGGAGCTGCTCCAGTGCGGATGAATAACTTTGCCTGACATCGCTCAGAACAGCCTCAAGAATTGCTGCTCTAGTGGGGTTACCAGCAATATCAGCAGAAGTTCGGCGATGATGAATACCACTAGCGGGGTAAAGTCCATGCCACTGGTGGCTGGCATACGCTTGCGCAGAGGATATAGCACTGGTCTGGTTAGTGCATCCAGTATCGGGCTGATCGGTGTGTATGGGTTAATCCAGCTGAGGATTGCCTGACCGATCACAGCGTAAAGGAAAATATAGATACTGAGTTTAATAATGCCAATGAAAGCTAAGCCAAAGAGAGCGATCCAGGCAGTGCCATCAGCCACTAAAATAGGAAAATCGCGTAACCAGAGTATGCCGAACTCAAGAATTAGCTGGGTAGCGTAAGCCAGTAAAAGGGTTGAAAGATCAATGCGTCCCCAGCTTGGAATCATTCGGCGTAAGGGAACAACAGCAAAATTAGTGACACGTACAATGGTTTGTGAAAACGGGTTCTGGAACGGCGCGCCAGTCAATTGCAGATAAAAGCGCAGCAGAACTGCGAGTACAAACAGGCCCAGCAAGGTGTGAAGCAGGAATTCAAGAGCATTAGCGATCATGATCCATTAATCCTTACCCAGCAGATTGCCAAGTTCTTGTGATTTGATCGCTGCAGCCTTGGCAGCCGTAATAATCATCGCTTTTACCTGATTGTTTTCCATGCTCAGGATGGCCTGTTCAGTAGTGCCACCTTTGGATGTGACTTGACTCCGTAAAACAGCAGGCGTTTCTTTACTGACGGCAGCCAGCTTGCTGGCTCCCAGAAAGGTCTGGATGCTGAGATCGCGCGCTTGTTCGTCAGTCAGTCCAAGTTCCATAGCGGCTTGTTGCATGGCTTCAATAAAGTAAAACACATAAGCCGGGCCACTACCGGAGATCGCCGTAACAGCATCCATCTTTGCTTCATCTTCCAGCCAGATAATCTTGCCCACAGCTTTCAGCACTTCTTCCGCTTGTAGTTTCTGCTCATGACTAACGGCATCGAGAGCATACAGCGCAGATATGCCAAGCTGTACTTGGGCCGGCGTGTTGGGCATGACGCGAACAATCGATTGATAACCACCCAGCCAGCGGGCTAGGTCGTTGCTGCGGATGCCGGCAGCAATAGAAACGATCAATTGCTTTTGCAGCAAGCTGCCGAGAAAAATGGAAAGATCGCGCAGTTGCTGAGGTTTGACTGCCAGCACAATCACGTCCGCATGGCTGACAGTCGGCAGCTGCTCGGTGGTGTGTACACCGAACTCATGACCAAGCTGCGCTCTTTTTTCTGCGTCTGGCTCCACTACACTGATGGCTGACATCGCAAAACCATTTGTTTTCAAGCCGCCAATCAAGGCGCGCGCCATATTGCCGCCACCGATAAAACTTATTCTCATCCTCTTACCTATGACAAAACGGCTTGGCCGTTTTGCATCCCTTTCTTAAATTGCATCGTTATTTTGTTGTTTTGCCGGCCGTGCACCAAAAATGGCCGAACCAATACGCACTATGGTAGCGCCTTCGGCAATCGCCACGGCAAAATCGTCAGACATGCCGATAGAGAGCGTGTCGACAGCATAACCATGCTTACGCATTGATTCAAATAGATTTTTAACGGCTGCGAATTGCGCATGCTGCAACCTGCTATCCAGTGTTGGCGCTGGTATTGCCATTAATCCCCTTAATTTCAATTTTGGCAGTGAGGATATTGCCTCTGCCAGTGAGAGTACTTCCTCTGGCTCAATCCCGCTTTTGCTTGCTTCGCCACTGACATTTACCTGCAAGCAAATGTTGAGCGGTGCTTGTTCATTTGTTCTTGCGTTGTTCAGTCTTTCTGCAATTTTTAGCCTGTCTATCCCATGTACCCAAGCAAAATGCTGGCCAATCGGCTGGGTTTTGTTGCTTTGAATTGGGCCAATGAAATGCCACTCGATATCAAGATCGGGCAGAAGCTGCTGTTTTTGCAAGGCTTCTTGCAAATAGTTTTCGCCAAACATGCGCTGGCCAGCGGCATAGGCTTCGCGTATGGCTGCGGCAGGATGGGCCTTGCTGACAGCAAGTAGGCTGACAGAATTTGTCACCCTCTTGGCATCCGATTCAGCCTTGCGGATACTTGCGCGCACTGCTTGCAAGCGCTCTGCAATTGTGGTGTTATGCTGTGCATTATTCATCGTAAAAATTATAACAGGAGCTAGTCGTGGATATTTCTGATTTGCTGGCATTTTCGGTCAAGAACAAAGCTTCCGATTTGCATCTTTCCGCCGGTTTGCCCCCTATGATTCGCGTGCACGGGGATGTGCGCAAGATTAATGTGCCAGCCATGGATCATAGTCAGGTACATGACATGGTCTATGACATCATGAACGATGGGCAGCGCAAGGTCTACGAAGAAACACTGGAATGCGACTTCTCCTTCGAGATTCCCAACCTTGCACGTTTCCGTGTCAATGCCTTTAATCAGAACCGTGGCGCGGGTGCCGTTTTTCGTACCATTCCGTCTAAAGTGCTTACACTTGAGCAGCTCAATGCACCACCGATTTTCAAGGAAATTGCCAACAATCCACGTGGCATTGTGCTGGTGACTGGCCCTACTGGATCTGGCAAGTCAACAACATTAGCGGCGATGATTGATTACATCAATGAGAACGAGATGGGACATATCCTGACCGTGGAAGATCCGATTGAATTTGTGCATGTGTCCAAGAAATGCTTGATTAATCAGCGCGAGGTTGGCCCACATACGCTCTCATTCAACAACGCATTGCGTTCAGCGCTGCGTGAAGACCCAGACTGCATTCTGGTGGGTGAAATGCGTGACTTGGAAACCATACGTCTTGCTCTGAGTGCTGCGGAAACCGGTCACTTGGTATTCGGTACATTGCATACCAGTTCTGCCGCCAAGACCATAGACCGTATCGTGGATGTGTTTCCGGCTGCAGAAAAGGAAATGGTGCGTTCTATGTTGTCTGAGTCGCTACGTGCAGTTATTTCGCAGACACTGTGCAAGACCAAGGATGAGTCGGGTCGTGTTGCTGCACATGAGATCATGATTGGCACCCCGGCGATTCGTAACCTGATTCGTGAAAACAAGATTGCGCAGATGTATTCATCCATCCAGACCGGTCAGAGCTCTGGCATGCAGACACTGGATCAAAATCTGCAGGAGCTGGTGCGTCGCAATGTGATCTCGCTCGGTGAGGCGCGCGCCAAGGCCGCCAATAAGGATGCATTTGCTGGTTGATTTTATTCAGGATAATTATTCAGGGTTAAGGTATGGATCAGGGGCAGGCAGAGAAATTCGTATTTGATTTATTGCGCATGATGCTGGCGAAGAAGGCATCAGATTTATTCATCACGGCTGGCTTTCCACCTGCCATGAAAATTGATGGTAAGTTGACGCCTGTAACCAATCAGGCCTTGACCGGACAGCATGCCAAGGAAATCGCACGTGCCATCATGAACGACAAGCAGGCCTCCGAGTTTGATGCCACCCGTGAATGTAACTTTGCGATTGGTATTCCTAATGTGGCACGTTTCCGCGTCAATGCTTTTGTACAGCGGGGCTCTACCGGCTTGGTATTTAGAACTATTACAACCAAGATTCCGAAATTCGAGGATCTGGGTTTGCCTGAGGTGCTGAAAGAAGTCGCCATGACCAAGCGTGGCTTGGTGATTTTTGTGGGGGGCACGGGCTCTGGTAAATCTACATCTCTGGCAGCGATGATAGGCTACCGTAATGAAAACAGTTATGGTCATATTATTACGATTGAAGACCCGGTTGAGTTTGTTCACGACCACAAGAACTGCATCATTACCCAGCGCGAAGTCGGGGTAGATACCGATAACTGGTTTGCAGCCTTGAAAAACACTTTGCGTCAGGCGCCAGACGTGATCTTGATTGGTGAAATTCGAGACCGCGAAACCATGGATTATGCGATTGCCTTTGCTGAAACTGGTCACCTTTGTATGGCTACCCTGCATGCTAACAGTACCAACCAAGCCTTGGACCGTATCATCAACTTCTTCCCGGAAGAGCGTCGTCACCAATTGTTGATGGATTTGTCACTGAATGTCCGTGCTTTTGTTTCCCAGCGCCTGATTCCCAAAAAAGATGGGGTTGGTCGTGCTGCAGCCATGGAAATCATGCTGAATTCCCCGTTGATCTCCGATTTGATCTTCAAGGGCGAAGTCCATGAGATCAAGGAGATCATTTCTAAATCTAGAGAGCTTGGGATGCAGACGTTTGACCAGGCTTTGTTCGACCTCTATGAGGCAGACCTGATTAACTATGAAGACGCATTGCGTAATGCAGATTCGGTGAACGACTTGCGATTGAAGATCAAACTGGAAGGCAAGGCCGCCAAGGCAGGGGGGTTAGATATTACCGACGGCCTGCAGAATCTGGGAATCGTTTAGTTAAAGATCAAATGCTGGTTTGCGCCCAAGCAGTGCTTCCAGCATCCTCAACTCGTCATCGGTATGACCGATGACTTCCATCGCCTGCATACCCATCACCCCATTCTCACCAGCTGATACTTCATGTGCCAGATGATGTGAGGCAATGATTTCTTCCACATGCTGACCCATCTGGATATCTGTGTGCCCGTAGCAAGTGCAGGCATAAAGTTTGTGTGGCTCGGCGTTCATGTAAACAGCGGTGCCGCGTATCCCTATGGTAGCGGTACTGCTGACTAAATGCGTTTTGAAGCTACGTTTGCCGAATACGCCCAGCAGTGCCCCTGTCAATAAGCGTAAACCGGTGACGAGGCCATTTTTCATCCCGCCCAGTTCAAGTACTGTGCCGCCATGTATCAGGTATGCATCCCCACCAATGCTGACAACCATTCTGCCGCCATGCGCTACCACGATCTTGTCTCCAGCATGGATTGTGGATCGCTTGCTGGCGCGATGATGATTGATATAGACCTCGCCGACCAGTTCATGAATGTTGCTGGCAGCGTCTGCCTGACTAGGTAACCACATCAGCAATGGAGCAGCGCTTGCTACAGCCATAAATTGCCGACGTTTCAGATTTGCCATGCTGTACTTCCTTTCGGTGAGTTAACAGCCTTTAGTCGATCTGCTCAGGGTTGCCTTACATTTCGTAGCGTATCTGTCCGTGTACCAATGTGTAGCGTACCTTGCCAGCCAGCTCCAGCCCAGTGAAAGGGCTGTTCCTGCCCTGGCTACGCAATGCCTGTGCTTCAACTTTCCAGTATTGTTCCGGGTCAAAAATGCAAATATCTGCATCGGCATGCAGGCCGAGGTCGCCGGCACTGATTCCCAAGATATCTGCCGGTGCTGCAGTGATCCGATGCAGGGCATCAAGCAGCTTGATATTTTCCTGAGTTGCCCATTTCAGTGTGAGTGGCAGTAAAAGTTCCAGCCCGGTAGCACCAGCTTCCGCCTCGGCAAACGGCAACATTTTTGCATCATCATCCACAGGGGTGTGGTCTGAGCAGATGACATCTATAGCGCCGCTCATGACACCGCTTCTGAGGCCAGTACGGTCGCGCTGGCTACGAATCGGTGGCTTCAGATGGCAATTAGCATCAAAAAAGCCAATATCATGCTCAGTCAGGTGCAAATGGTTGGCGCTGACATCACAACTCACAGGCAGCCCCTGCGCTTTGGCTTCTTGCACCATTTGTACGCCTTCTGCTGTCGAAAGACGGCAGAGATGAACTTTGGCGCCAGTTTCCTTGGCGATGCGCAGGATACTGGCAATCGCGAGCGTCTCGGCAGCAGCAGGGATACCCTTTAGCCCCAGTCTTGCGGCCACTTCACCATCATGGGCAACACCGCCTCTGGCCAGATAGGCTTCCTCTGGACGCAGCCAGACGGTGTAGTCGAACGTTGCTGCATATTGCATAGCGCGCCAGAGTACCTGAGTATCGGTAATCGGCGCATCTGCCTGAGCAAAACCTACACACCCAGCTTCGGTCAACTCACTCATTTCGGTCAGCTCTTTGCCGTTGAGCTGGCTGGTGAGTGCCCCGAGGGGGTAAACATGGGCAAGATTCAGTTGTTTGGCACGATGCTTAAGCATTTCTACCAGCCCCGGTTCATCAAGTACCGGGTCGGTATCGGGCGGGCAGGCCAGGCTGGTGATGCCGCCAGCAACCGCAGCGTGCATCTCGCTTTCCAGTGTGGCCTTATGTTCAAAGCCGGGCTCACGCAAGCGGGCAGAAATATCGACCAAGCCAGGACACACCACCAGACTCTCTGCGTCAATCACATGGTTAGCAACGAAGCCTTCCGGTATCTGGCCAATACCAACAATCTTGCCAGCAGCGACAAAGACATCCAGTTTGGCGTCTATCTTGTTTCTCGGGTCGATCAGGCGACCATTCTTGATATGTATTCTCATGATGCATTTCCTGCCAGTATGCTCATCACAGCCATGCGTACAGCGATGCCAAAGGTGACTTGCGGCAAAATGACCGATTGTTTGCCATCAGCCACTGCAGAGTCGATTTCCACGCCTCGGTTCATCGGGCCTGGGTGCATGACAATGGCATCGGGTCTGGCCAGTGCCAGTTTTTCCTGGGTGAGGCCGTAAGATTTAAAGTATTCTTGGGCGCTAGGCAGCATGGCACCGTTCATGCGCTCGTTCTGTAAGCGCAGCATCATGACGACATCTACATCCCTGAGGCCTTCGCGCATATCGTGATAGACCTGTACTCCGAGTTTTTCTACATCAGCAGGTAGCAGGGTTTTGGGGGCAATCACACGCACTTCCGGCACACCCAGCGTGGTAAGGGCGTGAATCTCAGAACGGGCTACGCGAGAATGCAGCACATCGCCGACGATAGCCACGCGAAGGTTATGCATGTCAGGCTTGTAGCGACGTATGGTAAAGACATCCAGCAGGCCTTGTGTCGGGTGTGCGTGGCGCCCATCGCCAGCGTTCACCACATGGATGTGTGGCGCAACATGCTTGGCTATGAGGTGCGCAGCGCCAGACTGGGCATGGCGTACGACGAACATGTCGGCATGCATGGCGGTAAGATTATCTATGGTATCAAGTATGGTCTCCCCCTTGGATTGGGAGGAAGTATTGACGTTGAGGTTGATGACGTCTGCGGAAAGCCGCTTTGCTGCAATCTCGAAGGTGGTACGTGTGCGAGTACTGTTCTCGAAGAATATATTGCAGACGGTTTTGCCTCTCAGTAGGGGTACTTTCTTTACCTCGCGTTCGGCAACCCCGACAAACGATTCGGCGGTATCCAATATTTGCGTAATGATGCCAGCGGGCAGGCCTTCTATGGTCAGCAGGTGTTTGAGCTTGCCGTCCCCGGTCAGTTGCGGATTAAACATCAGGCGTTTTCTTCCAGTGTGAGGTAAAAGCGGCCATCTTCATGGCGCAGTAGTTGTAGATTCTGGTCTGGCGAAAGGTGCAGCTCCAGAGCGGTGATTTGAGGGGTGATTGGCAATTCGCGCCCGCCCCGATTGATAAGCACTGCCAGCGTGATGCTCGCGGGCCTGCCATAATCAAAGAGTTCATTCATGGCGGCACGTATGGTGCGCCCGGTGTAGAACACATCGTCGATGAGGATGATATGCCTGTCCTGTACTTCGAAAGGGATGTTCGATGGCTTGGTGTCGGCATGTAGTCCGCGCGTATGGTAGTCATCGCGATAAAAGGAGCTGTCCAGCATGCCATGGGCAAGGCTATTACCCAAGATTGGAACTAGCCGTTCAGTGATCCAAGCGCCACCACTGTGTATGCCTACCAGTGCGGTTTCCGGAGTAATCAGTGGATGCAGTTTCTTTGCTAGCGTGTCGAGCAGCAATTCGGCATCTGGCAGCTTCAATTGGCTGGTTGGGCTCATGAGGATAATCCATCAAAGTAGGATTGCAGAATCAGTTGTGCCGCCACCTGATCCAGCATGGGTTTTTGTTTGCGCCCGGCGATACCCATGTCTTTCAGGGACTGGCTGGCCTCAGCCGAGGTTAGGCGCTCATCTATCATGACAACAGGCAGGCCGAAGCGGCCATCTAACCTGCGTGCGAATTTGTGACAAAGTTTGCTCAAATCGTGCTGCTGACCATCCATAAATGACGGCATGCCAACAATCAGGGTTGTAGGCTGCCACTCATGAATCAGCGCATCAATCTGCTTGAAGCGTTCGTCATTGGCTTCAGTTTCTATTGTGGTGAGTGGGTGGGCAATTCCCAGCATATGTTCGCCTATGGCAACGCCTATACGTTGCTCGCCAAAATCAAACCCTAAGACCGTGCCTGCAAACTGAAGCGTCTTGGTCTTGTCGTTATTGATAGGGACGTATCGGCTGGCAGTAGCTGTCATTAGTGGCGGCGCTTTCTAGGCATGTCCGGCCTCTTCGGATAGTTGCGCAAAATTGACGCCTAGCAGGTCCATGGCGGCGGAGAATTTTGCTTCGTTGGGGATATCAAAAATCACAGAATCCTGATCCTGTACTGATTTTGCCTGTACGGTCAGCCAGGCGTTCTGGCCCAGTTCTTGTTCCAGCTGACCGGCTGCCCAGCCGGCGTAGCCGAGTGTGACAAGTATCTTCTGAGGGCCTTCGCCTTTGGCAACCGCTTCCAGAATATCCTTGGAGGTTGTCAGAGCGGTATCACCTACTACGGCGATCGTGGAATCCCAGTCACCTGCTGGCTGATGCAGCACAAAGCCACGATCTATCTGCACTGGACCGCCGAACTGAACGGATTTATTGGCAATAGGCAGGTTGTTGATATCGAGGTTGATCTGTTCGAACAGTTTGTCCATGGTCATGTCTATCGGGCGATTGATAACGATGCCCATGGCGCCGTCTGCGTTGTGTTCGCAGATATAGGTAACGGATTTCGCGAAATAAGGATCTGTCATCGCAGGCATTGCAATGAGAAAGTGGCCGGTAAGATTTACATTTTCCACAATGCTGATTATCTCATAAATATCATCAGGATAGCTATTTTGTTGGCAGATTCTTAGCTTGCTTCGAGATAGGAGCAGACCTCGAGGCCGAAGCCAACCATGCTTGGCATCTTGCGAGGTGCAGCCATCAATTTCATTTTACGCACGCCCAAGTCCAGCAGTATCTGTGAGCCTATACCGTAATTACGTAAATCCTGTTTTTGGCGTATCGGTTCATCTGCAAAATTGATGCGGTTGATGAGGTCGTGTCCGGTCTCGCTATGATGCAGTAGCACAATCACACCGCAACCGGCCTGCTGTATGGTTTCAATCGCCTTTAAAGTATTCCATGAATGTGATTTGCTTGTACTATCTAGCAGGTCGAATACCGACAGGGGCTCATGTACACGCACTAGCACTTCCTGATCCGGCGCAGGCTCACCCTTAACCAAAGCCAGATGAGTTTCGTTGGCAGTTTTGTCGGCATAGGCAATCAGTTTCATCTCGCCATATGGCGTTTGTATGGTGCGCTCGGCTGAGCGTTCAATTAAGCGTTCGGTTTCACTGCGGTAGTGAATCAGATCGGCAATCGTGCCGATTTTGATCTGGTGTTGCTTGCCGAATTCAATCAGGTCGGGCAGACGAGCCATGCTGCCATCGTCTTTCAGTATTTCACAGATCACTGATGCTGGTTCCAAGCCTGCAAGTGCTGCAAGGTCGCAGCCAGCTTCGGTATGTCCGGCGCGCACCAGCACTCCGCCATTTTGTGCTGCCAGCGGGAAAATATGGCCGGGGCTGACAATATCTTTGGGGCCAGCGTTACGGGCAACAGCTGCTTGTATGGTGCGTGCGCGGTCTGCTGCAGAAATGCCAGTTGTGACGCCGGTGGCAGCTTCAATTGATACAGTGAAATTGGTGTGCATGCTGGAGCCGTTCTTTTGCACCATGGAATGCAAGTCTAGCTGGTGACAGCGCGCTTCCGTCAGCGTCAGGCAAATCAGGCCACGGCCATGTTTTGCCATGAAATTGATATGTTGGGCATTGGCAAATTGCGCTGCCAGCACCAGATCACCTTCATTTTCTCGGTCCTCTTCATCTACCAGAATGACCATGCGCCCCTGACGGATTTCTTCAATGATTTCCTGAGTAGGGCTGATTATGCAATCTGACATCAGGCTTTTTCTCCATCATTTTCTGTTTGCCACTGCGCCATACGTTCTACATAGCGTGCAATCAGGTCGGCTTCCAGATTGACGCGGCTGCCAACACCCAAATGCTTAAGAGTGGTCATTTCCAGCGTATGCGGGATTAGGTTGACACTGAAAGTGTCACGATCCACGGTATTCACGGTCAGGCTTACACCATCAATTGCAATGGATCCCTTAACGGCGATGTAGCCTGAAAGCTGATGCGGTGCACGTATCGCCAGCATCCAGCAGTCTCCAAGCTGCTCGAAACGAACGACCTGCCCGACGCCGTCCACATGGCCGCTGACCAGATGCCCCCCCAGACGGTCTGAATAACGCAGCGCTTTTTCCAGATTGACTTGTTTGGGGCTATCCAAGCCTACTGTGCAGTTCAATGTTTCCTTCGATACGTGGGCTTCAAAGCTGGCACTGCCAAGCTTGATTGCGGTCAGGCATACGCCATTCACAGCAATGCTGTCTCCGATCTGTACATCTGACAAATCAAGGGTGCCGGTCTGGATTGCCAGTTTGATATCATCCCCAGCTTGAGTAATGCTATCTATCTGGCCTATGGATTGGATAATGCCTGTGAACATGTGGTGCGCCTCTGCAACGCTTGAAATTGCCAATGAAAGTGGATGCAATTTTAACAGATTCAAGCCTGAAGCCTGATAGAATTCAGCGCTATGTCTTTTTTCAATCGCCCTTTGCCATTCGAGTTATTTATCGGCCTGCGCTATACGCGTGCTAAGCGCCGTAATC
>CAYXMC010000020.1:0-13312 GCA_964466095.1 uncultured Methylophilaceae bacterium
ATCCGCTCGGCAGTGAATAAAGGGCTGTTTCCATGGCTGCAAAAACAGGATGCAGATGTGATCTGCATGCAGGAGCTGAAGGCTCAGGCTGCGGACATGACCCCAGAGATGCTGGCGCCATTGGGATACACCGGCTATTTCCACTATGCCGAGAAAAAAGGCTATAGCGGTGTGGGTATCTACACCAAAGCCAAGCCGGATGCGGTGATAGAAGGGCTGGGCCATGCGGATATCGACGCCGAGGGGCGTTATCTGGAATTGCAGTTTGGCAAGCTCAGTGTGGTGTCGCTCTACCTGCCATCTGGCTCTAGCGGCGAAGAAAGGCAGGCGGTGAAGTTTAGCGTGATGGAACGCTTTTACCCGCACCTGCAAGCACTGAAGGATAGTGGCCGCGAAGTGGTGGTATGCGGCGACTGGAATATTGCCCATAAAGAGGCCGATCTGAAGAACTGGAAAGGCAATAAAAAGAACTCCGGTTTTCTGCCAGAAGAGCGCGAATGGATGACGCAAATCTTTGAAAACCTCGGCTGGGTGGACGTTTACAGGCGTTTACATCCTGACACCACTGACGAATGTTACACATGGTGGAGCAATCGCGGTCAGGCTTGGGCGAAGAATGTGGGCTGGCGTATCGACTACCAGATCGCTACGCCAGAAATCGCGGCAACTGCCCGCCAAGCCGCTATTTATAAGGATGAACGGTTTTCGGACCATGCGCCTTTGACTATCGATTACAGCTGGTAAGCGCAGGAAAAAATGTTTAGGCACACTAAATGCAGAAGGGAGCATCAGGAGATTAACTAGAACTACAGGTGCGCTATGTTGAAACTGACATCTATGCCTGTTTCAGGAATACAGGCATGACTTTCAAGACATTTTACGAGACGTTGCTGCAACAGCACGGCCTGTTATGGCTGAAGGTTGCCACGCTGGCTGGCGCGCTTTTTTCGGTGGTGCTGGGGACGATCGTGATCATCGGCTGGTACACGCACAATCTTGATCTGATTCAGATAGATCAGGCCTATGTGCCCATGCAGTACAACACTGCCTTGTGTTTTATGCTTTCCGGTTTGGCATTTATTTGCGTGATCTACAACAAAAAATGGCCTGCCTGCATACTGGCTTTTCCTGTGGCCTTGATCGGCCTGCTTACCCTGATTCAATACATATTTACCCTGAATGTTGGTATCGACCAGCTGTTTATGCAGCACTACGTGACTGTGAAAACTTCTCAGCCCGGTCGAATGGCGCCCAATACTGCGCTGTGCTTCACCATTGTAGGTAGCAGCCTAATGTTGATGTCCTGCATGCGCAGGCATCGCTGGACTCCTATATTGACCGGAGTTACCGGTGCCTTGGTGCTTGGTTTGGGGCTGGTGGCTTTTACCGGTTATCTCATGGGTATAGAGACAGCTTTTGGCTGGGGCGCCTTGACCCGCATGGCCATCCATACCTCGCTTGGGTTTATCGTGCTTAGCATTGCTTTTCTGATGCTGGCAGTGCATCAAGGCTTGATACGCAAAGCTGACCTCATCAATTACCGGCCTTTACCTTCTGCTATCGTGGTGGTGACCATTAGTGTGTTGCTCTGGCAGGCTTTGCATGCCAGCAACAAAGGTGCGATGCCAGTCTATGACGAGACTTTGCTTAATCTGGTATTGGTGTTTGGCGGCATGTTGGCACTGGCGCTGGCGTGGGCCATGAACCGCACCTATGAGGCGCAGGTTCAGGCATATTCGGCCCAGATGACCAGGCAAGCGCTGGAACGCGACATTATCGAGCGTAAACAAGCTGAGGCCGCCCTAAGAGAGAGTGAGGAGCGCTTTAGAAGTATTTTTGAGAACGCTGCGATAGGTATAGCCCAGATTGCGATTGATGGACGCTATCTCCAAATCAATGAATCTTTTTGCCGCATCATTGGATACAGTCAAAAAGAAGTGCTTTCGAGTAATTTCCGTTTTCAGCAGATTACACACCCGGACGATTTGCAGGCAGATTTGGATTTGCAAACCAAGCTACTGCAAAGCCATGGTGAAAGCTTCTCCATGGAGAAGCGCTATATCCGCAAGAATGGACATGTGGCTTGGGTCAATCTATCGGTATTTCTGGTGCGCGATAGTCAGGGCAGCCCACTGTATTTTGTGAGTGCCGGTCAGGATATTACTGAGAGCAAAGCCTTGCAGCAGGAAATTGAGCGTCAGGCGCGGGTGGATTATCTGACCGGCTTGTACAACCGCCGCTATTTCATGGAAGAAGGTGAAGTGGAGCTGGCGCGCGCCTTGCGCTATAAAAAGCCGCTTTCACTGATGATGCTGGATATCGACTATTTCAAGCGAATTAACGACACTTACGGCCATAAAACAGGTGATCTGGTCTTGCAGCGTATCAGCTTGCTTTGTCAGGAAACGCTGCGCGAAGTGGATATTATCGGCCGCATGGGGGGCGAGGAGTTTGCGATTCTCTTGCCGGAAACCAAGCTGGACAAAGCGATTGAAGTGGCAGAGCGTTTGCGCGTTGTAATTGAAAAAGCCGAGATTCTTCTGGAAAACGGTTTGCCGTTGAAAGTCACTGTCTCTATAGGCGTGGCAAACCTCAAGAGCCGCACTGTGAATATTGATATCCTGCTGCATGCCGCCGATGTAGCGCTTTACGAGGCCAAGAACAACGGCCGCAATCAGGTCAGTATCTAGCCCTAGGCTAATGTAGGGTGGGCGTCAGCGCTTCCGCTGTCATCGGCTTGCCGAAATAGAATCCTTGATAGACCTCGCAGCCACTTTCTTTAAGGAAGTTAAGCTGCTGCGCAGTTTCCACACCTTCAGCCACTACCCCGAGATTCAGGCTCTTGGCCATGACGATAATCGCACGCGAGATTGCAGAGTCATGCTGTTGCTCTGTGATATCACGGATGAAAGATTGGTCTATCTTCAGCACATCAATCGGGAAGTTTTTGAGATACGCCAATGAGGAATAGCCTGTTCCAAAGTCATCTATGGAAATATTAAAGCCTAGTGATTTGAGGGTCTCCAGCTTTTGCATGGTGTCTTTGGTATCGTGCATCAGTATGCCTTCGGTCAGCTCAAGCTCGACACAGTTGCTGGCCAGCTCATAGCGCTTAATGATATTGGTGAGAGTGGAGACAAAGTCTGCCTGAGCAAACTGGCGTGGGCTGATGTTGATGCAGATATGCTTGAGGTCGGGATAGAGGCCGGATGTTTGCCATGCTTTCATTTGTGCGCAGGCTTTATTCAATATCCATTCACCAATCGGTACGATAAGGCCGGTTTCCTCTGCCAGCGGGATAAACTGGCTGGGTGAGAGTGTATCCAGTTCGGAGTTATGCCAGCGCAGCAGGGCTTCTACCGCTACCATCTTGCCTTGCCTGTTTACTTGCGGCTGATAATGAAGCACGAACTCTTGCTTGTTAAGTGCGCGGCGCAGTTCAGTATCCATTTTGAGCCGGCGTACAGCTGCCAGATTCATCTCAACTGCATAGAACTGATGGTTGTTTCGACCTGAGTTCTTGGCATGGTACATGGCGGCATCTGCATTACGGATCAAATCTACCGGATTTTGAGCATCCTGAGGATAGATAGCGACACCAATCGAAGGGGTGACTACCGCTTCGTACTTTTCCAGATTGAAGGGCACAGCCATGGCCTTGCTGATTTTCTCAATCACTTTGGTTACTGCTCCCATCGCCTCGGTATCGTTATCCGGCAGGCTGGGCAGCAGAATCACGAATTCGTCACCGCCCAGCCGGGCCAGAGTGTCACCTTCACGCAGGCAACTGGCGATCCGCATGCCAGTGGATTTCAGCAGCTTATCGCCGGCAATATGTCCCAGTGAATCGTTAATGGTCTTGAAGTGATCTAGATCCAAGAACATAAGCGCTACGCGGGAACCGTAGCGATGGGCGTTAGCCAGTGCTAACTTCAAGTGCTCATCCAGCATGGGGCGATTGGGCAGGCCGGTAAGTGTATCGAAGTAAGCCAGATTATGGATACGGCTCTCGGCTTTCTTGCGTTCGGAAATGTCCGCCAGCATGGACATGAAATGAGTGATTTCCCCATGCTCGTTGCGTATGGTCGAGACTACCAGCCAGCCAGGGTAGATTTCACCATTTTTGCGACGGCTTAGCAGCTCGCCCTGCCACTCGCCACTTTCCAGCACCGTATCCCACAAGCTTTGATAATAGTCTAGCGATTGATCCATGGCGCTGAGGAAGCGAGGATTCTTGCCTATGGCGTCTTCTGCAGAGTAGCCGGTCATTTCTGTAAATGTCCGGTTTACCCGCACGATACGGTTATCTGGAGCGCTACAAATAATGATACTTTCCGTATTGCTTTCAAAAACAGAAGCCGCCAAGGCCAGCTCGGTTTCGATTTTTTTGCGCTCGGAAATATCGGTGTGGGTGCCTATGATACGTAGCGGCTTGCCAGTGTTATCCCGGCTGACTACCTTGCCCCGCGCCAGCACCCATACCCAAGAGCCGTTTTTATGCTGCAGGCGATACTCTTCAGTGTAGTGCGGGATCTTGTTATCGAGATGGCGCTGTATGGTAGCGAGCACCCGCTCACGGTCGTCCGGATGCAACCGTTCTTCCCAGGTTTTATATTTTGCTGGCAGTTCATTTTCTTCATACCCCAGCATTTCCTGATAGCGCTTGGAAAAATAGCTGGTGTTGTTAATGAGGTCGCGATCCCAAACACCATCGCCATTGCTCTCGAGCGCAAACTGCCAGCGTTCCTCGCTCTTGCGCAATGACTCTTGTGCCCATGTGCGATCACTGACATCCCGACCGATGATGACCAAGCCTTTGCGTGAACCATCCGGGTTAAAAAGCGGTACTTTTGTCACATCGAAATAACGTTTTACGCCAAACGGGCCATTGATGGTTTCTGTGATGTCCAGTCGTTGGCCAGTTTCCCACACAGTATCGTTAGAGGCATAGTTGCAGACACGATTGTCTTGCAGGTGTGGGTACTCGGCCATGAGTTCCTCGTCTGTCTTGCCTTTCCAGTCTACATTTTCTAGCTGAAAAAGCCGTATGCCGGGCATATTGACGGTGACAAGGCGGTCATTGCCATCACGAAAGAACACAGCGTCAGGCAAAGTTTCAATAAGCGTGTTCAGACGCTCACTCTCGGTACTAAGCTGGGAGGTTCTTTCTTCCAGCTGGCGTGCATGTATCTGAATAGAAACTAAAAGTGGAAAGAGCGTGGCAGGCAGCATGCACGCGATAATAAACTAACCTATATCCAGGGAATCGGGCAAGACAGCGTAGATTCCACCTAACAGCCCAATTTCGACCAGTATAAAAAAAACTAAGGGACCTAAAACTGCGATTGTTATTCGGTTAAAAACCTTGATATTTTTCATGAACTTTATAATTCTTTTATATGAAAAATAAAAGAATATTGGCATGAAATGTTTGTTTTTGACAAGCCGAATTCTGGCTTTATGGCGGAATCTTTACATGTGTTAAATGGACAGCTTTGCTGATATTTGGTGAGCTAAGTGGAAGACAGCGGAGCCTCTGCTTCTTTGTTCCATGGCGCTACTTTAAGTAGCAGCAACATGCCCGGTATGGCGATGATGAAACAGAAGATGAAAAAGCCGAACCAGCCCATGGCTTCAACCAGATAACCGGTGGCAGCATTGGCAAAGGTGCGTGGTACTGCAGCTAGGCTGGTGAACAGGGCAAACTGGGTGGCGGTATAAAGCGGGTGGGTGGTTTGTGCGATGAAGGCAACAAACGCAGCAGTGCCGAGACCAACTCCCAGTGCTTCTACACCTATCACTACGGCCAGCCATATCAGGCTGTGGCCGACGACAGATAGCCATGCAAAGCCGAGTATGGCAACCATCTGCACAATACCAAACAGCCAGAGTGCGCGATTAATCCCCAGCTTCAGCATCCAGATACCCCCCAGCATGCCGCCAATAACGCTAGGCCAGAGCCCGGCATTTTTGGCAACAAGGCCGATCTCGGTCTTGCTGAAGCCCATATCCAGATAAAACGGCGTGGCCAGTGCAGTTGCCATGCTATCGCCTAATTTGTAGAGAAAAATGAAAGCCAGAATCAGCAAAGCGCTTTGCAGACCGTTGCGGTGAATGAACTCATGAAACGGCTCGACTACAGCCGCTTTCAGTGTTTTGGGTGCGCCTTGCTTGAGTGCTGGCTCGGTGACCATGATGGTCATGACGATGCCGGGTAGCATAAACAGTGCGGTAATCAGAAACACCATATTCCATGGCAGGTGGTCGGCCAGTATTAACGAAAGCGAGCCCGGCACGAGCCCGGCGATCTTGTAGGCGTTGACGTGTACAGCATTACCCAGACCAAGTTCGGTGTCTGGCAGCAGTTCGCGACGGTAAGCATCCAGCACGATATCCTGACTGGCGCTGAAAAATGCTACTACTGCGGCCAGATAGGCAATCGTCCAGATATCCAGTTGTGCATGCAGAAAACCAAACAGCGGGATGGAGAGTAGCAACAATATCTGCGAAATCAGCAACCAGCCTCGCCTGCGCCCAAGCGGAGGAATAAACCGGTCAAAGAATGGAGCCCACAGGAATTTCCAGGTAAAGGGTAGCTGTATTAGTGCAAACAGACCAATCGCCTTGAGATCTACGCCTTCACTGCGTAGCCAAGCGGGTAGCAGACTAATGAGTATGTAAAGTGGCAGGCCAGAACTGAAGCCGGTGAAAACGCAAATGAGCATGCGTTTGCTAAGCAGGGATTGCAAGATATTGTTGGTATTGTTCATACGCGTAACCTTAACCGATTTGCCTCTGCATGTCACAATGGGCGCATGTTAGAACTCAGTTATTTAGCGGCTTTTCTGGTTGGCCTGCTTGGCGGCGGCCATTGTGTGGGTATGTGTGGTGGTATCGTCGGTGCTGTCAGCATGACCTTGCCGGGCACGCGGCCGCGCTTGCCCTTTTTGCTTGCTTACAATCTTGGCCGTGTTGGTAGCTATAGCCTGGCAGGCTTGCTGGCTGGTGCTGTAGGCGCCAGTAGCTTTTTCCTTGAGCATGTCCTGCCGGTAGAAAAGATACTTTATGCATTGGCAAATCTTATGCTGGTGATGCTGGGGCTGTATCTTGCCAATCTCTGGCATGGTGTTGTTGCGCTGGAAAAAATCGGTGCTGGTTTGTGGAAGCTGATTCAGCCCTATTCCAAGGGGTTTATCCCGGTGACTTCATTCTGGCAGGCGGTGATAGTCGGCGCTCTCTGGGGCTGGTTGCCATGCGGGCTGGTCTATAGTGTACTGGTGGCAGCGCTGGCGACTGGCCAGCCTGTGCATGGTACCTTGCTGATGCTGGCGTTTGGCTTGGGCACTCTGCCAGCGCTGCTTGCTATGGGCATGGCGGCGATTAAACTCAAGACTTTTTTGCAAACCTTATGGGTACGCCGCCTTTCGGGCCTGCTGATTATCGCTTTCGGCCTTTCCGGCCTGCTGCGATTGTTGTCGGCCTAGTTGGGCGCTTGCAGCCTGTACATTGCCAGACTGCCCATCAGGTTGGGCATGAAATTTACTGGCTGATCGTCAGTGATGACACGGCGCTCCTTGACGATGATATTGTGTTTTGCGCAGAAATCATCGAAGTCGTGAATCGTGCACAAGTGCACATTTGGCGTGTCATACCATTGATAAGGCAGATTTTCCGAGACTGGCATATTGCCCTTGATGGACTGGATGCGATGACGCCAGTAGCCAAAGTTGGGGAAGGTTACGATCACTTCGCGGCCTACGCGCAGCATTTCCTGC
Source organism: uncultured Methylophilaceae bacterium (assembly GCA_964466095.1). Lineage (GTDB taxonomy): Bacteria > Pseudomonadota > Gammaproteobacteria > Burkholderiales > Methylophilaceae > CAYXMC01. Next base: position 7,776 of record CAYXMC010000020.1, read on the forward strand.
ACAATGCCTTCGGTGTTCTGTACCGCTTGCAGTGTCTGCGAAAGAATTACCACGTCGAACGACTGTGCTTCAAAGCCCGATAGCCCAGCCTCAAGGTCCATCTGGATAACATTGATCTGGTTTTGCAGGCAAGCCAGAATATTCTGATCGTCTTTTTCTACGCCGTAGCCTTTGACTTCCAGCGAGGCCCGCAGGAAATTCAGCAAACTGCCATCACCGCAACCCAAGTCCAAGACTTTGCTGCCAAGCTTGACCCAATCTGCGATTATCGCAAAATCATGCCTAAATTCTGTTGATAACGCTGAAATCTGGTTGTTCATGCTGCGACTCCCACTTCAATATTGTCCAGATAGCTGCGCAGGATGGCGTGATAGTGTGCGTCTGGCATCAGGAAGGCATCGTGTCCATGGTCTGCAGTGACTTCTGCATAGCTGACGGATAGTTCGTTATCCAGCAATGCTTTCACGATCTCGCGTGAGCGCGCTGGCGAGAAACGCCAGTCGCTAGTGAACGAGACAATCAGGAATTTGGCTTTTGCTCTAGCAAGTGCAGCAGAAAGGTCGCCTTTGTAATCCAGTGCCGGGTCAAAGTAATCCAGTGCGCGGGTCATACGCAGGTAGGTGTTGGCGTCGAAGGTTTCTGCAAATTTGTCGCCCTGATAACGCAGGTAGGATTCCATTTCGAATTCCACATCGAAGCTGTATTTGATCTCATCTGCACGCAGTTTACGACCAAATTTCTCTCCCATAGCATCGTCAGACAGGTAGGTGATGTGGCCCAGCATGCGCGCGATACGCAAGCCGCGGCGTGGTACCACGCCGTGTTCATAGAAATCGCCACCGTGAAATTCAGGGTCGGTAATAATGGCTTGGCGGGCCACTTCATTAAAGGCCATGTTCTGTGCTGTCAGGTTGGGTGCGGAGGCAATCACCAAGGCATGGCGCACGCGCTCGGGATAGGCCAGTGTCCATTGCAGGGCCTGCATGCCACCCAGGCTACCACCTATGACTGCAGCCAGCTGTTCTATACCTAAATAATCAGCAAGGCGTGCCTGGGATTTTACCCAGTCTTCCACCGTGACTACCGGGAACGCAGAGCCCCACGGCTTGCCAGTGGCTGGGTTGATGCTCTTGGAGCCGGTACTGCCATGACAGCCGCCCAGGTTATTGAGGCCGATGACAAAGAATTTGTTGGTGTCCAGTGGTTTGCCTGGACCGATCAAGTTATCCCACCAGCCGGGATACTTGTCGTCCTCGCTATATTTACCAGCCAGGTGATGATTGCCAGAAAGGGCGTGGCAGATCATCACGGCATTTGATTTGTCCGCATTGAGGGTGCCATAGGTTTCATAAACCAGATCGTACTGGGGCAGGATTTCTCCGCTCTTGAGAGCTAGAGGCTCGCTGAAATGTGCGATTTGTGCGGCGACGATGCCGACTGAACTTGTGTCTGTCATTTCTAAATTATACTACGGCTTATGAATCAGGCTCATTCCCAAAATATTCAGGCTTTTCAGAATCATCTGCCGCAGATTGGTTCCGCGGTTTATGTACACCAGAGCGCTATAGTGATTGGTCGTGTGAGTATCGGCGACGATGTTTCCATCTGGCCGGGCACGGTGATTCGTGGGGATGTGAATTTCATCGAGATAGGTGAAGGCAGCAATGTTCAGGATTTAAGCACACTGCATGTCACACACCAGTCATCTTACGACCCGGCTGGCGCCCCCCTGATTATCGGTAAGCATGTGACCATAGGCCACAATGTGATTCTGCATGGTTGCACCATAGAGGATGAATGCTTGATAGGTATGGGCAGTATCGTCATGGATAAAGTGCTGGTGCAAAAGCATGTGCTACTGGCGGCTGGTAGTCTGGTACCGGAAGGCAAGGTGCTGGAAAGTGGCTTTCTTTACATGGGTAGCCCGGCGAAAAAGGTGCGTGCGCTCACTGAAAAAGAAATCGCGCATTTTATGTATTCTGCCAAGAACTATATCAAGCTAAAAAATGCTTATTTAAATCCATCGGCCTAGAGTCACTCGGTCAATCCCCGCCAGGTCCTGTGCGTGGAAAATGTTACTGAATCCATTTTTCTGCATCAGTGCTGCTACTTCGCTAGCCTGATTGTAGCCATGCTCCAGCATCAGCCAGCCGCCAGAACTCAGGTGAGCGGGTGCGCCAGAAACAATGCGTCGAATGTCATCGAGGCCATCAGTTCCGGAAGCCAGTGCGCTGATAGGCTCAAAACGTAGATCCCCTTCTTGCAGATGCACATCGCCGCTTTCGATATACGGCGGGTTGCTGACGATCACATCAAATTTTTTATCTACTAGGGCTGCATACCAGTCGCTTAGCAAGAGCTCAGTATTCGTTATGTTCAGTTTTTTGCGGTTTTTGTTGGCCACCGCAAGTGCGGCTTCGGAGGCATCAACCGCAGTGATGTTACTTTGCGGGCGTTGGTGGGCAATTGCCAGCGCAATTGCTCCTGTGCCGGTGCCAAGGTCGAGTATGTTGAACGGTGTGTCAGCCGGGATTTTTGCCAGTGCGGCTTCAACCAGCGTTTCCGTATCTGGACGGGGAATCAGGGTGGCAGGGGTCACTTCAAACTCCAGCCCGTAAAACTCACGTTTGCCAAGAATATAGGCAATCGGTTCGCCATTTAAGCGTCTTTGTATCAATGCCTTATAAGCCGCATGAATATTCTCTTCCAAAATATCGGTTTCGTGAGCCAATAACCATGCGTGGTTGACGCCCAGAACAGATTGCAACAATAGCTGCGCTTCGATACGGGCTTCACGGCTTTGCAGGCCCAGATGCTGGCAGAGCGCTGATTGCGCTTCGGCAAGCAGCACTCTGATGGTGGTCATTTAGTCTTCGCCCAGTGTCGCCAGCAGGTCGGCTTGGTATTCAGTTGCCAGCGCGTTGATTAGCTCATCCATATCGCCCTCAGTGATCGCGTCAATCTTATACAGTGTGAGGTTGATGCGATGGTCTGTAATGCGACCTTGCGGGTAGTTATAAGTGCGGATACGTTCGGAGCGGTCGCCGGAGCCAATCAGGTTGCGGCGTTCCGAGGCGATCTTGCTCTGCTGTTCATCCACCTGCTTGGCCTTGATGCGCGCTGCCAGCACCTGCATGGCTTGTGCCTTATTGGAGTGCTGGCTACGGCCATCCTGACATTCGACCACGATGCCAGTAGGGAAGTGGGTAATCCGTACTGCAGAATCGGTCTTGTTAATGTGCTGACCGCCAGCACCGGAAGCACGGAAGGTATCGATACGAATATCCGCCGGGTTGATAGTCACATCGGTGACTTCATCCACTTCTGGCAATACCGCTACGGTACACGCGCTGGTATGGATACGACCCTGTGTTTCAGTCTCTGGTACACGCTGCACACGATGACCGCCGGATTCAAACTTGAGTTTGGAGTAAGCGCCGAAGCCTTCAATCTTGGCAATGATTTCCTTGTAGCCGCCCACTTCTGATTCACTGGCCGAGACAATTTCCACTTTCCAGCGTTGGCGTTCGGCATAGCGGGAATACATGCGGAACAAATCACCTGCAAACAGTGCAGATTCATCACCACCGGTACCCGCGCGGATTTCAAGAAAGATGTTGCGTTCGTCATTGGGGTCTTTCGGCAGCAACAGTTTTTGCAATTCCAGCGCGATTTCTTCCAGACGCTTTTTACCTGCCTCGATCTCTTCCTGAGCGAATTCCTTCATCTCCGGGTCACTTAGCATTGCCTGCGCTTCCTTGATATCGGATTCGCATTTTTCGTATGCTCGGTATTGTTCGACGATGGGCGTGATCTCGGCATGCTCTCGCGAGATCTTGCGATAGTTGTCCATGTCGGCAGTCGCATCTTCGCTGCTCAGCAGGCGGTTAAGTTCATCCAGGCGCTCGCTCAGAGTGGCAAGCTTTTTTAGCATTGAGGGTTTCATTACGATTAATCAGGAACGAATTTGATAAAGCTGGCGTAGCAGATTTTCAATCTGTTCGTGCTCTTCGCCAGTGCTGTTGTTCAGTGCATGGCTAGGGCCGTGCAATAGTTTATTGGTAAGCGCGTTGCTGAGTGCCTCCAGAACTTGGGCGGGGTCATCACCGCGCGCCAACAGTTTTTGTGCTTTTTCCAGCTCGGTCATACGCAGTTTTTCCGCCTGCTCTCGCAGGGCTCGTATGGTGGGCACGGCATCGCGGGTTTTGAGCCATTGCATGAAGTTCTCAACGCGCACGTTGATGATCATCTCGGCTTCTATGGCGGCTTCCTTGCGGTTGCCCAATGCCTCCTGCACTACCATGGCGAGATCATCCACGGTGTAGAGAAAGACGTCATCTAATTGACTGACTTCAGGTTCTATGTCGCGGGGTACGGCTAAATCCACCATGAATATGGGGCGGCGTTTGCGTGCCTTGATGGCACGTTCCACCATGCCGAGGCCGACAATTGGCAGCTGGCTGGCAGTGGAGGTGATGACGATATCGAATTCACTTAGGCGGTCTGGTAGATCGGCTAGCAGCATGGCTTGGCCGCCAATCTTTGTGGCGAGTTCCTGACCTCTATCCAATGTACGGTTGGCTACAGTCATCGAGCCTGGCTTTTGGGCTGCAAAGTGTTCAGCACACAGTTCTATCATTTCGCCCGCGCCGATAAACAGCACTTTGTAACCGCCAAGATTACCGAAGATGCGTTGTGCCAGTCTGACGGAGGCAGCAGCCATGGACAGCGAGCTGGCGCCGATGTCGGTGTTGGTGCGTACTTCCTTGGCGACAGCAAAGGTACGCTGAAACAGCTTGTGTAGCAGCGTACCCAGTGTGCCCGCGGTTTCGGCGATTTTGACCGCCTGCTTCATTTGTCCAAGGATTTGTGGCTCGCCCAGCACCATGGAATCGAGCCCGGAAGCCACACGGAAAGCATGTTTGACGGCATCCTGGCTGGGCAGGGTGTACATATAGGGCTGGATATTGTCAGGATTGAGCTTATGGTACTGCGCAAGCCACTCCAAGGCCTTTTGGGGGTTGTCAGTGTTGCAATAAAGCTCGGTGCGATTACAGGTAGAAAGGATCGCAGCTTCACGCACACCGTGCATGGTTAAATCGCGCAAAGCATGGCCCAGCGTTTCGTTCTGGAAAGCTACATGTTCGCGGATTGAGATAGGGGCGGTGGTGTGATTAACGCCGACGGTGTAAAGATGCATTTCGTAATTTTCCCGTATCCACAGGCCTTAATCAACAATTAACTGTTTATCCGTGATTATTTACGGTTAAAATAATCATTTTTACGTACTTATTACTTTATAAAATCATGGCTAAACAATTCAGAATTGCACCAAGTATTCTTTCCGCCAACTTCGCCAAGCTGGGTCAGGAAATCACTGACGTTATCAAGTCCGGTACCGACATTGTTCACTTCGACGTGATGGATAACCACTACGTTCCCAACCTGACCATTGGCCCTTTGGTGTGTGACGCTATTCGTGGCATCTCCCAAGAAGTGGGTGCGCTCATTGATGTGCATCTGATGGTGAAGCCTGT
>CAYXMC010000021.1:0-13027 GCA_964466095.1 uncultured Methylophilaceae bacterium
GCAAGGCTGACATAGGCCTGCATCTCGACTTTACACAATACGGCGCCGGTCTTAAGTATGGTTTGGGACCATTGATTTTGCGCAGCTTCGCCGACAACCTGCCCAGTCGCAAAGTCACGGACGCCATTCATACTCAGCTGGATCGCTTTGAAGATGAGTTAGGCACAGCTCCAGACTATATTGATGGACACCAGCATGTACACCAGTTGCCACAAATTCGTCAGGCGCTGACTTCTGCGATTCAGCAGCGCTATCCGAACAAAACTCCTTGGGTAAGGCTGGCGCAGCCACCGGCAGGCACTGGTTTTAAAGCCATGATCATCCGTAATTTTGGAGCAACAGCACTGGCGAGACATTGCAAACGCAAAAAAATCGCAACCAGCGCGCATTTATTAGGTGTGTATGACTTCAAAACTGACGAGAAAAATTACTGGAAATTGCTTGATCAGTGGCTTGCTGCTGCCGCAGATAATGATGCTCTAATGTGCCACCCAGCAACACCTTCCCTAGCAACGGATATTGATGATGTCATTTATCCTGCGAGGTGTATCGAATATGCCGTATTTGCTGAAGAGAGATTTGTGGAATTGTTAAAGCAGCATGAAATCAGGCTGGTACGTCACCCGGTTTTGTAATTACAAAAAGCCCGCAGTAGCGGGCTTTTCTATATCTCTATTTTTTCGTTTTCTTCGGAGCCTGCGTATATTTCATGACGCAAGTCTCTGTCCCATAAATGCCGGCATTATCGTCACCCTCATAATACAGTCGCTTGAATGTCCAGCGGCCCTGGTCGTTCTTTTTCATGGTGGCAATACCCGTGCTGTGCTCCACTCCGCGAGACTCGGTCAGGTTAAAGCTAAGCGCGATACGATTGCCATCAGCAGCAGCCTGACCGGTATACACCACAGAATTGACTGTTTCCACTTCATAGCTGTAAGCGCCAAATGTGCCATGGCTACTGTATTTATTCAGGCGCAATCTGACTTTTACATCATAATCGCCAACCTGATCATTCAATCCTTTGCAGTCATAATCCCCACTGTAATTGACACCTGTAAAGGTGGATTTGGCTTGGGCCAATTGGGCAAAACTTAATAGCAAGGTCAGAAGCAGGATTTTTTTCATTATGGTTTGGCTGAATGATAGATTAGCTGAATGGGTATTGAGTTAAATCGTTCGCTATTGTAACGCGATAGCGGATAATTTTGAGTAATCATTTTTGTTTTTGGTCCTGTGCTGAATTATCATAACAACCTTTGCAAACGTGCTCTTGCAGGCACGTCTACCTGATTGCCGGAAATTCATGCCCAACAACAGATCCCTGTGGCTTTACAGTCTTGTTAATATCGTCATTCTGATCGCGGTTAGCAGCTGGTTATGGCAACAAAATCAGCCCGTCAACCTGGCGGAAAGCGGCCTTTCAGCCGATGCCAAGTTACCATGCGTCTCTTATTCCCCATATTACAAAGATGGCGTAACGCCACTTGAAAAATACACGCATATAGATAAAACGCAAATTGATGCCGATTTACAGCTGTTATCGCAACAGTTTGAATGTGTACGTATTTATTCTGTTGGCCAAGGTCTGGATTATGTACCGGAAGCGGCATCAAAATTAGGCATGAAAGTATTGTTGGGGGCATGGATAGGCTGGATCAGTGCAGACAATGAAACCGAGTTGAATCTTGCTATCAAGCTGGCGAACCGCTACCCACAGACAGTCAAGGCGCTGATCGTAGGCAACGAAGTATTGCTACGTGGAGAACAAAAAGAAGCTGCCATGCTGGCCTATATCGAACGTGCAAAAAAGGCTACCCGGGTACCCGTCACCTATGCCGATGTCTGGGAGTTCTGGATCAAGCACAAGAAACTGGAAGGCGCAGTGGATTACATCACTGTACACCTGCTGCCCTACTGGGAAGACACTCCGCAATCCATAGAGAACGCCATGCCTCATACAATCAACATCATGAACAAACTGGCAGGCGAATTCAGTAAACCCCTATTTATTGGCGAATCTGGCTGGCCATCTGCAGGCCGCCAACGCGGACCGTCCATTCCCAGCCAGTTGAATCAGGCGCGTTACTTGCGTGAATTTGTACATACTGCACAGGAAAAACAGTGGAACTATAACTTGATTGAAGCCATAGATCAGCCATGGAAGCGCAAATCAGAAGGCACTGTTGGCGGCTATTGGGGACTTTATAGCAATCATATGGAAGCAAAGTTCGCTTTTTCAGGTCCGGTAGCAGAGCGCCATGACGGTATCAAGCCGGCTATTTACAGCAGTATCACCGCGGCCTTGTTTCTAGCCTTGAGCTTTTTTTCAGGAAACAGAAAATTCTCTGCTGCTATAGCCAGCCTGACTCTAGGAGCCTTAGCTGGTTTGTTTTTTTATCTGCAACTGGATTATCTGGAAACCGCCTGTCGTAACTGGAAAGAATGGACAGCACTTGGCAGCGTCATACTCATCGGAGCCTTGGGTTTGCTAGGGCTGTGCAAACGTTTTGGCACTACAGGTGGCACATTTGTGATGAAAGCATCGTTTGCCGCCCTCGGCTTTGCCGCTGCCATTTGCGGCCTGCTGCTAACACTGGATGGCCGTTACCGCGATTTTCCAGTCAGCCTCTATCTGCTTCCGGCGCTAGAGTTTGCTCTGGCAGCTTGCATATTGGGTATTTCCAACAGGCTGGCATGGCTGGGGCATCGCCGTGTGCATTTCATCTCATGTGCAACTGCACTCATATGTTTAGCGCTGGAGCCACGCAACCTGCAGGCGCTGATGTGGCTGCTCATCGTTATTTTGCTGGCTGCAAGCAGCTGGCCCAAATCCAAAGCTTGAGGATTCAGAAATCTCATGATCGACTTTGTTAAAAATTACACAAAACCCCTGCTGTTTGCTCTTGCAATTGCGCTTGCCCATTTTGCAATTTGGGCAGTCATCAATCGCACCTTGCCCTTGATAGACGCCCCCCATCTGGTTAACGGCTTTGCCTACAGTGGATTCCAGGTCAACCAGAGCCCGCTGGACAAAGAATATCCAAGTACTGCCGAGCTGGTGAGCGATCTCAAGCTGCTAAAACCACTCACCAATCGCATCCGTACCTATGGCTCGTTGGAGAACTCCGAGGTAGCTGCCCTCGCCTCCAATCTTGGCTTAAAGGTAACCGCTGGCGCATGGATAGGCCCAGATATGCTGCGTAATCAGCGTGAAATTGATGCATTGGAAGCGCGTGTTAAAAATTACCGTCAAATTGAACGCGTCATCGTTGGCAATGAAGTATTGCTGCGTAATGACATTCCTATCGATCAGTTGATTCAATATCTTGATATGGTGCGTGAAGATATCGGTGTGCCAGTGTCGACTGCAGAACCTTGGCACGTGTGGTTACGCAACCCGGAGTTGGTAAAACATGTCGATTACATCGCCGTGCACCTGTTGCCTTATCACGAAGGTGTGCCGGTTGAACAGGCTGTTGATTATTCGCTAGAGCGCTATAAGGAACTGATGCGCGCTTATCCACGCAAAAAAATCGTGATCACCGAAATTGGTTGGCCCAGTCGTGGCCCAACCATAGGTGCCTCTGTTGCCAGCCGTGTCAATCAGGCCCGTTTTGTCCGCGAGTTTCTCGCCAAGACAGCTCACCAGCACTACGACTACTACCTAATGGAAGCATTTGACCAGCCATGGAAAGTCAAAATTGAGGGTTGGGCTGGTGCTTATTGGGGCATGTTCGACGCTACCCGCCATCAGAAATATTCTCTACAAGGTGCAGTTCCTAAAGACACCCGTTGGATCAAGAAAGCCCTGTGGGCCACAGCTATCGGTTTTCTGCCCATACTTTTCATTGCTTTCCGCTTCCGCCACTGGGGCATAGGCGGACGCTTATCCATGGCGGTGTTGCTGCAAGCATGTATCACCACATTGGTGGTGGCTTGGAATCTGCCCGGCGACTACTACTACACACTGCGCGATATTGTGGTACTGATCGGCCTGATTATCGGCATGATGCTCACTTCAGCCGTGCTCATGATCTATGGCGTTGAGTTCAGTGAAGTCATGTTCAAGGCGCGTTGGCGGCGCAATTATCAGCCCGCCACACCGTTACCTGCGGATCAGGAGTTATTTGTCTCCGTACATCTAGCCTGCTATAACGAGCCACCTGAAATGGTGATTGCCACCATAGACAGTCTAGTTAATCTGCAATACACCAATTTTGAAGTGATTGTGGTCGACAACAATACCAAAGATGAAGCCAAGTGGAAGCCGATTGAGGAGTACATGGCCAAATTGCCATCCAATTTCCGCTTCTTTCACCTGCCTCAATGGCCAGGATTTAAGGCTGGGGCACTAAATTTTGCGCTGCAGCAGACAGATCCGCGTGCTGAGGTCATTGGTGTGGTGGACGCCGATTATGTTGTAACGCCGGACTGGCTGGGAGCCTTGGTACCGCATTTCGGTGAAGATAATGTAGCCGTGGTACAAGCACCGCAAGCTCACCGCGAATGGGAAAACAACTTCTTCCGACGCATGAGCAACTGGGAGTTTGAGGGGTTTTTCCGTATCGGCATGCACCACAGGCATGAGCGTAACGCGCTGATCCAGCACGGAACCATGACATTGGTCAGACACAAAGCTCTTGTAAATAGTGGGGGCTGGTCTGAATGGTGCATCTGCGAAGACACCGAGTTGGGATTGCGTCTGCTGGAAGACGGATTTGAATTGCGATATGTGGATGCCACATTCGGCCGTGGCCTCACTCCGGCCGATTTCAACGCACTTAAATCGCAGCGTTTCCGCTGGGCATTTGGTGCCATGCAGATATTAAAGCACCACCTGCCCAAACTACTGGGCAATTCCACTCTGACCTTTGGTCAGCGTTATCACTTCCTGACTGGCTGGTTCGGCTGGCTGGGAGATGCACTGCAATTATTCTTCACCCTTGGTTCTATCGCCTGGACGCTGGCCATGCTGACCTTTCCTACTGCATTCAGCCTGCCGGTAGCTATCATGCTGACCCCTATCATCTTCTTTCTGGTCATTAAGGGAGCACTTGGTCCCGTGCTTTACCGCAAGACCATGAGCTGCAGCTGGGCTGACATCTTCGGCGCCTCCCTTGCCAGCCTGGGCCTATCGCACGCTATTGCGCGTGGTGTAATGATGGGCCTGATACAAAAACGCGGTGTTTTCAAGGTCACTGCCAAAGGCAAAACCATCAACAGCAAGATGCAGCTAATTAATCCGATACGCGAAGAATTACTGTTACTGACAGCCCTTCTGGCTTCAAGTCTGGCAATGTTGATTACCCGTGGATTCAGTAATATTGACGCCCAGCTTTGGGTCACCATGCTGATGCTGCAATCGCTACCTTATTGGAGCACTCTGGCCTGCCAGATCATCGCCCAACAACCGGACAAAGAGCCCGTTTGATTATGCAGGCTTTCTGATTTATTGAGCGCCGCCATACATGCGGCGCTCAATAAACAAGCTGTTACCAATGATTTTCTTGGCTTGTTTCTTTGCACTGGCACAAGCAGTAGAAACCTCATGGTGACTATTGAAACTCGATGGATCAACTCGAACCGCGCCTATTGAGAGGCTGACGAAGGGATAAAACATCTTGTTACCCGCCCTATCCTCGCTTTCCAGGCCACCGCGTGCCTTGTCTGCTGCATCGTAAAAGCTGGGGGCTGCCGCTTCTATCGCATGAAGTATCTGGTTGCAACGAGACTCCCAGTCACTACTCTGAAAAATCAGGATAAAGTCATCACCACCGATATGTCCGACAAAATCAAACTGGCTGGAAACCTCGTCATTCAATAATTTGCCTACATACTGAATCAACTCATCTCCACGCCTGAAACCATAGGCATCATTGAATGGCTTGAAGGTATCCAGGTCGCAATAGCAGGCATGAAACGGGATGCGCTCCTGCAATAGCCGGTCCATATGCTCACTGATGGGCACATTGCCTGGAAGCAAGGTGAGTGGATTGGCGTAGCGTGCAGCCTTGATCTGCATCTGGGTAATTTCACGCAGTAAATCATGCACACTTCCCATCCCAAGATAGCGTCCTTCATCCGTGATGATAAAGCCATAGGAAAGCTGATGCGGTTCCATATTGGTAATCAGCCCGCTGAGGTCTTCCAGTGACATCGACTTATCTACGATGAGTGGCTGCCTATCCATGAAAGTATCACAAGAGCGCTTGCCATAAAGCTCATGGCGATACGGTCTGGCAAGTCCATCAATCATGGAGTAGCGATTGATCAGACCAACTGGTTTTTCCTTGTCCACCACTGGAATGGCATGCAGGTTATGCGTCGTCTGAAACTTGCGATAAACCTCATCATTGGTGGTATTCATGGTCACCGAAGGCACATATTTGATCAGCTTGGTCACGCTGCTATGGTTTTGTGTGAACATGCTGGTTGCTTGATAAACGCGGATTGCGTTCTCATTTAGCAGGAGATTAAGCTCCACCGGTATGCTGCTCGCCATCTCGGTTGCCGGCTTGCCCAGCAGGTATCCTTGTCCGTAAGCGATTTTAAGATCCTTGATCACAGCAAGCTCTGCTTGAGTTTCTATACCTTCAGCCACGATCTTGGTGCCAGAATTATTGGCAATTTGCTGGATAGAGCGGACAAACTCATACTTGACCTGATCTTGATGAATGCCACTGATGAAGTGCTTGTCAATCTTGACATAATCAGGCTTCAATTCTGACCACAGGCGCAAGCTGGAAAATCCCTCACCCAAATCATCAATCGCGATTTCAAAGCCCATGCTGCGGTAATGTTCGGTCGCACGACGCAAAATATCGTAATCAAAAGTCGCCGAGTTTTCAGTCAGCTCAATAATGACATTGCGCGGGTTGATACCGAGTTCATGAATATAGGCCAGTGTTGCGCCATGTATGGAATTTGGCTGAACCAGCAAGGCCGGACTGACATTCAGAAAAAGCTTGCTGCCGTTTGTTTTATTGGCAAATGACTCCAATACAATCTGGCGGCTAAGATGTTCCACCTCAAAGGAAAGGCGGTTACGTGCCGCTTCTTCAAACAAGGCTAGCGGCATATGTAAATGACTGCTCGAAGGGCCGCGTATCAGGCCTTCGTGCCCGAACACCCGGGCTTGGGCAAGATCAACAATTGGCTGAAAAAGTGCACTGAGCTGGCGATGTTTCAGTATGCGCTGCAACTCTCCCGAGAATGCCGTATGTTCATTCAGGCTAATCAGTTCTGCAGAAAAACTGGCACCCCAGTCAACGTTGTGTTTTGATTTGGCCAGCGGATTTGCCATATTCATAGTCAGTTCTCCCATGGTCGGAGAATAGCCATGATTTATGACATGTCAGTTACATGGATGAAATTTTTTTGAACCCAGCAAGCGCTGCAGCCCCAATCACCCCTGCCTGATCGCCACAGCTAGAAATACTGACGGTAATCTTGTCGCGTAGCGCCGGAATCATATCAGCCTGCAGTTGTTGATCGAATGCTTTCTGCATCAAAGGCCATGCCTGACTGGCACCACCACCAATCACAACAGCGCCAACGTCCACAACTTTAACCACATGTGCCAGCGCTTGTGCCAATGTCGTTGCCGCAAGGCGATAGGCACTTAAGGCATCCTCATCCCCCTGTTGGCCTGCGAGAAAAATCTGCTCGGCAGACAGTTGTTTGCCTGTCGCTTCGTGGTAGCTGTAACTGATACCCGTGGCAGATGCATAAGTCTCGACACAACCACGATTACCGCAACCGCAGATGCGACCATTTGGCTTAACGATGAGGTGACCGGCTTCCATTGCTACCCCATGCTGCCCAGCAAAAGGCTGACGACCATAAATCAAGCCACCACCGACACCGGTCCCCAAACCAATATAGATCAGGCTATCTGTGTCGTAAGGATGCAGACAATACTCACCATAAGCCGCAACCAATGCATCATTCTCGATAAGCACAGGCAAGCCCATCAGGGCTTCTATAGGGGTTGCCAGATTAACATTGCGCAAGCCGGGCAGATTGGGCGACTGTATCAGAACACCATTGTCTGGATGTATAAACCCCGGGAACCCTATACCTGCGGCTTTAACTGCCGGATAGAGCCTGACCGCTTCATTGAGAGCATTTGCAGTGATTTCCACAATCTTCTGCAGGGCAATTTCTGGCTGGTGTTGCTGGCATATCCCGGAAAAGTCTGCATGGAATCGTTTTTCATAAACAATGCGATGATCTTCAACGACACCAACACGCAGATTGGTACCACCGACATCTACACCTATCAGCTGCGTCATGGATGCACCCTATGATGACGGGCAATAGCCGCTGCAAAGCTTTCACGCATTTCTGGCTGCAGTTGCGACCATTCGAAGCGCCAACCCCAGTTACCTTCAATGGTGCCCGGTATATTCATACGATGCGTAGAATCCAGCTGCAATATATCCTGCATGGGGATGATTGCCAAAACACCTGCAGATGCCAATGCCATCTCCACCAACGCCATTGGCATGTCTGGTGTTTCATTCTCCAGATAGTGGTGCAAATGCTGACGGGCATGATCCCCCAGCGAGAGATACCATCCCAGCGTTGTGTCATTGTCATGCGTACCCGTATAGACCACGCTATTTTCTTCGATATTTTCAGGCAGGTAGGGATTATCTTCCCCACCACCGAATGCGAATTGCAGTATTTTCATGCCTGGCAGCTTATATTTAACGCGCAAAGCATTTACTTCATCCGTGATAATTCCCAAGTCCTCCGCCACCAGAGTGATCTCTGGCAATTCCTTGGTAATTGCCTTGAGCAAGGCGCTACCGGGGGCTAGCTGCCACTCTCCGTTGATGGCGGTATCTTGCGAGGCTGGTATCTCCCAGGCAGCTTCCAGCCCACGGAAATGATCGATACGAACCAGATCGAACAGTTCGTTTTGTGTGCGCATTCGGGCTAGCCACCAAGCAAACCCGTCTTGCTGCATGACAGGCCAGTTGTAATGCGGATTACCCCAGCGCTGCCCAGTCTCTGAGAAATAATCTGGCGGCACACCAGCAACCACCGTCATATTGCCATGTTCATCCAGCTTGAACAGTTCTGGGTGGGCCCAGACATCAGCACTATCATAAGAAACAAAAATAGGGATATCGCCAAACAGATAGACTTTTTTACTGTTGGCGTAAGCTTTTAATGCATGCCACTGCTTGAAAAACAAATACTGGGTGAACTTGAGCAAATTGATGTGCCCAACACAATCACGTCGGACTTGCGCCAGTGCTTCTGCATCACGCAGCTTGTATGCATCTGGCCATGTATTCCAGCTGGCATTCTTGAACTGCTCTCGCAGCGTCATAAAAAGGGAGAAATCCTCCAGCCAGTGCGCTTGCTCATGACAAAAACCTTCAAAAGCCGCCTGTTCTTTTGAATTAGTTGAGGCCTCAAAGCCGGCATAAGCTGCTGCAATCAAGGTTGCTTTGTCTGCACCTCCAGACTCCGCCAGCAAGCCTTCCTGCCTGAGCAGTTCCAAACTGATGAATTGTGGATTGCCTGCATGCGCAGATAGCGATTGATAAGGTGAGCCGTCCCCATGTGGCATATTAAGCGGCAGGGTCTGCCAGACGGTGGAGCCAGTTGCATACAGGAAATCTACAAAATGCCTTGCATCCGCCCCCATATCTCCAGAAGGCAGGGAGCTGATATGTAGCAATACTCCTGCCCTGCGCTGTTTTAATAGATTTTTCATAAGATCTGCTGTCGAATTTTGTTTTCTATGTATATAACCTTATGAAACTGCAGGCCATTAACTCAACGGTCAGATCATGCTTCCTGACCACGGCGCATGGTGCCTCCTACTGCCGGATCTCCTGCACCCACACTGATTGCCATGCTGAGCTCATGCGGCACAGGCTGCTTGAGTAACTGATAGAGATTGGCAAGATTACGCCGGTATAGTCGGTCAAAGCTATCCACGCTGACCGCAGAGTTGTAATCGCCGAACCACCAGAACCAGTCCGACCCCTCGCAGATTGCCAGCTGACGCTCGCAAGCTGCTATCTCAGCGGCAGTAAGGACTCCAGACAGCATGACCTTGTCATAGCATTTCTTGGCATCGCAAAGCAGATCCCAGCCACGATTTTTGTCTGCTGAACCTATCCATGTGCTAAAGCTGCCATAAACCCAGCTACCAGCAGCAATCGCTGGCAGGCTTTGCACATCAATCAGCTGCTTGTTGCTGCTCATTTTGACGATATCGCTGAATGTGGTCATCTCAATGTGTGGATTGTTGACAAGCGCCTCATACAACTCCGTCAGGAAATAATAGGCATTGTATGGATAATATTCCCAGGCATTTTCACCATCCAGAATCACACTTACTACCGGGCTCTGGCAGCCTGAGTTGGCATGATAGATAGCCTCAAGTGATTTAATGAAATCACTGACAGCTTCACTGGCATACAGCTTGGAATATTCAAAGCCTATCTTGTCCGATAGATGGTCATCTCGGAAAAAACACAGGATATCGTGACTCCCATCTGTTACCCGATACGGTTTGTACAAGTATTCGTTACGTGGTGGGAGATCTGTGCTGTCAAAGGATTTATATAGGCTATTGGCCAACACGCCTTCGCCCGTCGCAGCCCATTTCACTCCATGCTCAGCCATCAGCGCAAGCGCCGGATAAGACACCCCCCCCTCCGCAGGCCACATACCCGCTGGCAAAGTATCAAACCGCTTGGCATGTGAGGCTTGAGCTTGCTCAACATGGGCTCTGGCACGGATGCGCCCCCCGGGGTATTGGCCACAATGTGGCAAGGGTGCAAATGGCAAAGCATCACGCGTGGACTTAAAATCAATCAGTAACGGTAGTATCGGATGATAATGCGGTGTAGTGGATATCTCAATGCGCCCTGCTTTTTGCAGTTTTTTGTAGCGCGGAATCAAGTCACGTATCAAATCGGCTATCAACTGAAAAAGTTGGCTACGTTCTTCAAACGTAAACTGACTGCCCTTTTCCATCAGGAATTGCACAAAGCGGTTATTACGGCGAATGCTCTCCCCTGTCCATGCCAAATGATACCAAACCAGCAGGTCTGCCATATATTGGCCGGAAAGATAGTTGGACGCAGTGGAGCCTTCCACCTCAAGCGCACTAAAGATATTAAGCAAACGCTGATAATGCGCAAATGGCGCCAGCATCTTTTCATGATGACTCTTGAAACAGCTGTCTGTCACAAGATCGCGCTGTGCCTGGCTAATTTCACTGAGATTTTCGCAAGCCAGCAAGGCCAGCAATGGGTCACGGATATCTTTTGTATCGAACTGCTGGACATAATCTTCCAGTTGATCCAGAAGGACAGGCACAAAATTGAAACTGACACGTGCCTTCGGGTTGGCCTCGAGATGATAGGCCATATCCGTGTAATCTTTGATGGCGTGGAGATATGTCCACGGCAACACATATTCACCTGTGAGGGTATCCCGGTAATCGGGCTGGTGCATATGCCAATAAAGATTAAGGTAAAGCTTGGGTTGCACCGACTTCATGATCTAAACCTTCAGTACGACCCGACCATGTGGCCGAGCCTTAATTATCGTGCGTGATGCAGCGATTGCCCGAGCATATCTGGTGTAACCAGCGTAATGCCCTTTTCAGAGACATAAAAACGCTTGCGATCCTGCTCTGGATTAACACCGATTTCCATGCCATCAGGAATACGCGTACCTTTATCAACCACTACCCTTTTTAGGGTAACGTAACGGCCGATATCTACCTTTGGCAGAATAACCGAGTCACTGATATTGCTGTAACTATTGATACGCACATCAGAAAAAAGTACTGAGTTTTTCACCACAGCACCGCTGAGGATACAACCACCGGATACCAGCGAATCTGTTGCCATGCCTCGCCTGTCGTCATTATCAAACACAAACTTGGCTGGGGGCAGCTGCTCTTGGTGGGTCCAGATTGGCCAATCCCTGTCATACATATTCAACTCTGGAATCACCTTAGTGAGTTCCATGTTTGCTTCCCAATAAGCATCTACCGTACCAACATCACGCCAGTAATAGTTACCATCAGAAGCCCCAACACAACTATCAGTAAAACGGTGAGCAAACACTCGGTATTTTTTGATCAGGTAAGGAATGATGTTCTGGCCAAAATCATGTATAGAACTTGGATCATCTGCATCGCGAATCAACTGCTCATAGAGGAAAGAGGCATTAAATACATATATACCCATACTGGCCAAGGCTTGATCCGGATTGTCTGGTAAAGGAGCTGGATGATCAGGCTTCTCTGCAAACTCAATCACACGATCAGATTGATCCACGCCCATTACGCCAAATGCCTTGGCATCCTCAATAGGCACATTGATACAAGCGACTGTCATGTCAGCTTTGTTACGGACATGGGAGGCTAACATCTGACCATAATCCATTTTATAGATATGGTCCCCGGCGAGTATCAGGACGAACTCAGCATTGGTCTGTCGCAAAATATCAAGGTTTTGGAATACTGCATCTGCAGTGCCTTTGTACCACTCCTCCTGCACACGCTGCTGTGCAGGCAACAACTCGACAAATTCATTGAACTCACCGCGCAAAAACCCCCATCCGCGCTGGATATGCTGAATCAGGCTATGAGATTTGTACTGGGTAACCACACCAATCCTGCGTATACCAGAATTAATGCAATTCGAAAGTGGGAAATCAATAATACGGAACTTGCCACCAAACGGCACTGCCGGCTTGGCTCGCCAGTCTGTGAGATTTTTTAATCGGCTTCCCTTACCGCCAGCTAATATCAACGCGACAGTGTTTTTTGTGAGGGCACTAATAAAACGTGTTGACGATACATCCTGCTGCATTTTTGCCCCTCCTGATTTATAGTTCAATTCTTTATTCTTGATTCATGCTCACTTTTGAGGCGAATTGTGAATTAGCAATTGCCCTGAAAGCATTATAGACAGGATAATTGACCGCAATCTAGTAGAATTGCTGCATCTTCAAATAAAAATTTTTAAATTACTTTTTT
>CAYXMC010000022.1:0-12975 GCA_964466095.1 uncultured Methylophilaceae bacterium
CGGCGCGCCCGTCGACCTTCTCCAGCGCCTGGTAGATGGGCACGGTGCCGATCGGTACCGGAGAGTTGCGGATGATCCACTCGCGGGTTTCGTGGATGTTCTTGCCGGTGGACAGATCCATCACCGTGTCACCACCCCAACGAGTGCCCCAGACCATTTTCTCAACTTCTTCGCTGATGGAAGAACCGAGTGCGGAGTTACCGATGTTGGCGTTGATCTTCACCAAGAAGTTACGGCCAATGATCATCGGCTCGATTTCCGGGTGGTTGATGTTCGCAGGGATAATCGCACGGCCACGCGCTACTTCGTCACGCACGAATTCTGGGGTAATGACTTTAGGAATATTCGCGCCGAAGTTTTGGCCTGGGTGCTGAGTTTGCAGCAGCTCGCTCATGTTCTCGCGGCGTTGGTTTTCGCGGATGGCGATAAATTCCATTTCAGGTGTGATGATGCCCTTGCGTGCATAGTGCATCTGGCTTACGTTCATGCCTGCTTTTGCGCGCAATGGTTTGCGGTGCAGGTTGAATCGCATCTCAGCAAGCTCTGGGTCAGTCAGGCGTTGCTGACCAAAAGTCGAAGTTGGGCCATCCAGTTGCTCTGTATCGTTACGTTCGGCGATCCAGCCTGCACGCAGTGCTGGCAAACCGTTACGGATGTCGATTTTTACTGCAGGGTCGGTGTAAGGGCCAGAGGTGTCATAAACCACGACAGGTGGGTTCTTGTCTGCGCCAAAGGCAGAAGGCGTATCAGAGAGGGAGATTTCGCGGAACGGTACACGGATATCAGGGCGTGAGCCTTCAACATAGACCTTGCGGGATTTGGCAAATGGCTTGGTCGCGCCTTCATCTACAGAGGCAGTTTCGTTCAGGAATTTGGTCAGGTTTTTATCGGTGGCGTTCATCAAGATGCTCCAAAAAGTGGTTGCGGTAGGGCATTACTTCATCTACCTAGCTCACTTTGTATGTGTGGTTAACATAGGGAGCATTTTGAAGACGCTTCCCTACGGCGGCATTACCCGCGTCAGGTTCAAAGGGTATATCTCACTGCCATCCGGCAGACCCCTAGCAATGCCCGAAAGTTACGCGAAACCAGCAATAAAAGCAAGCGCTTACATGATGCCTTTGCGGGCGTGTCTGGCCCGCGGAGCCTTATGCAGCTTGCCTGCGGCGGATATTTGAGTAAAATTGTCGGGTAAGTCAAATCAGCAGGGACGACCCTGCTGCTCAATACAACATGAGGACGGCCTCAGCGAGTTTGGAGGTAATGTCATGTCATGGATCGTTTTGGTATTAGCCGGTATTTTTGAAATCGTCTGGGCTGTTGGGTTGAAATACACCCAAGGGTTCACCCGATTAGTACCTTCTTTAATCACTGTGGCAGCCTTGCTGCTCAGCTTATGGTTGTTGGCGACCGCCATGAAAACCTTGCCAGTGGGCACTGCTTACCCGGTCTGGGTAGGTATAGGCGCTGTCGGCACGGTGATTATCGGCATCGTTTTTCTGGGAGAGTCTGCGAGTTTATGGCGTTTGCTGAGCTTGCTGCTGATTATTGTCGGCGTGATTGGGCTTAAAGTTTCGGCAGGCTAGTCAAAGTAAAAAACCGGGAATTCCCGGCTTTTTATCTAGCATCTACCCTTTTTCGCTTGGCCCGGTGGGCAACCATGTGGGTGAACTTTGTAAAAACAACCTGTGCTTAAAAAGCTAATCATGAGTATTAATGCGATACTTTTTTTCATCATGTTTCCTATCTTTTTGAGTTGCAGTTTTATTCACTTGTGTCGTGACTATAGGGTTAATTTAAATTCCTGTCTGTTCAAAACTTCACACATCACTGCAAATTTTCAAACTTCTTTTCATCCACTGTTTTCAAATAGAATGGCGTTTTGATTCAACAAACCGGATATCAATATGAGCAATAGCCAAAAACTACGTTGGGGCATATTGGGTGCAGCGCGTGTGAACGAGCGCTTGTTACCTGCGATTGTAGAAGCGCCAAACTCTGAGCTGGTGGCGATTGCCAGCCGCCGCCCGGGTGCCGCTGCTGAAACCCTGAAAAAATACGCGCCGCAGCTGGCTGATGTGGCAACTTATAATGATCTGGAAAGCCTGCTGGCGGATAGCAATGTGCAGGCGATTTATATCCCCATGGCCAACCATGAGCATGCGGAGTGGGCGATCAAGGCGATTGAATCTGGCCGCCATGTCCTGATTGAAAAACCGATGGCGATCAAGCTGGCAGATATCGAGGCGATAGAAGCCGCAGCCAGCAAGCATAAAGTGAAAGTGATGGAAGGCTTTATGTACCGCTTTCACCCGCAGCATCAACGTGTGAAAGAGATTGTTGCCTCTGGCGCAATAGGCGAGGTGCGTTTTGCCAAGGCCAGCTTTTCATTCATGATGCGCCCGGCGCGTATGTACCGTCTGGCGATTGATACTGATGGCGGCGGCGGTGCCATGTGGGATATCGGCCCATATGCGGTGCACTCGCTGCGCCACTGTTTTGATAGCGTCCCTGTGAGTGTAACGGCCATGGCCAAATACGCCGATAGCGGCGCGGATATCGCTACCAGCGGCATCATCGATTTTGGCGATGGCAAACGCGGCCACTTCGACACCAGTTTTGAATGCAGCCGCCAATCCGAATACACCATTATTGGCACCAAGGGCGGGATCAAATGCCATACCGTCTGGCAACTGCCAGGCACAAACGATGTACCCGTGATTACCTGGTGGAGTGAAGATGGCCGCAAAGCGGAAGAGATTTACCCAGCCAGCAACCACTTCAATCTGGAGATCGAGCATTTCAGCGATTGTGTGCTTAACAACAAGGCACCGCTGCTGGATTTTGCTGATGCCAAGATGAACTGCCGCACCATAGAAGCGATCTTGCAATCAGCCGCCAGCGGCAAGGCAGTGAATATCTAGTTTACAAATACCATGCCGCCAGAAGGCACGCCGTTATTGGCTTGTAGGACAGGCCGGAGAGGCGCATGGATATTGCCTTGCAGGGCAGTGAATTACTGTTCTTCAGAGTGCTGAAGCACCACCACCACGCCAAAAGCCCCAACTGACAGCACCTTGTTATCTGCCATCGTGTATGACGCTATGCCCAGCGAGTGATAGTTGGACAAGAACGCGGCTATATCGCCAAGCATCAACAGTGCTGCAAGATTGCTTCTTTCTGCAATCTTCTCCTTGATCTCAGCACGATGCTGGTCTGCTGATGGGTTGAGCAGTGCAGCGGCAGCAATCAAGACTGCAACCACCAGCGCAATATGAACGGTGCGGATTTTCATGTTAAGAATGGTTCCAAATGTTTGAATGATGATTTAGCCTCGAATGATGCGCTGAAGAACGAAGCGCATCATTCTTCAGTGCATCCTACGCTGGATTTAGCACCCACACATCGCGCCAAATTTCCGCTTCATGTCCATCAGGTGCTGGGTGGGGATATGCGCTACATCACCACTCAATATCTGCGTGATACGGTGCTCAGAGACCTGCAAATAATCTGCAGCTTGTGCTGTGGTGTAGCTGCGTTTAGCGATTAAATCTGCAACGTCTTGCGCGTGTTTTTGGCGTATGTGCAAAATCACCCTGATTTCTTCGGCAGATGCTGACATTTGATTCAGCCTAGTTCCAGCACCACTGGTGTATGGTCTGAAGGCCTTTCCAGCTTGCGTGGGGCTTTGTCTATGTAGCAGGTCTGGCAGGCGGCTTTGAGCGCATCGCTCACCAGTATGTGATCAATACGCAAGCCAAGATTACGGCGGAAACCAGCCATGCGGTAATCCCACCAGCTGAAATGACCTTCTGCCTGTTCGAAGAGACGGAAGCTGTCGGTCAGGCCGAGTTCGATGAATTTGCGGAAAGCAGCACGTTCAGGCTCGCTCACCAGCACTTGGCCTGCCCAGGCTTTGGGGTCATGAACATCGCGGTCTTCCGGTGCAATGTTGTAATCACCAAGCAGGGCCAGCTTGGGGTGCTGTTTAAGTTCATCGGCCAGCCACTTGGTCAGTGCATCCAGCCAACCCAGTTTGTACGGGTATTTCTCTGAATCCAGGCTTTGACCGTTAGGAATATAAGCGCAAACGACACGCACACCTTGTACGGTAGCTGCGATCAGGCGTTTTTGTTCATCTGCAAAATCCGGGATACCGTATTGCGGGTTTTCGATGGCGTGGGGGCTGAGAATAGCAACCCCATTGTAGGTTTTTTGGCCGGCGTGTATGGCGTTATAGCCAACCGCAGCCAGCTCGGCGTAGGGGAATTTGCTGTCTTCCTGCTTGGTTTCCTGCAGGCAGAGTACATCTGGCTTGTTGGCTGCCAGCCATTCCAGCACATGTGGCAGGCGTACATTGAGGGAATTAACATTCCAGGTGGCGAGCTTCAACCGGGTATCCTTGGGCTAGGTTAGTTCTGGGCTGGCGCGGTTTTTTCTTCAGGCTTGCCAGCCGGGGCTTTTTTCAGGTTTTTAAGAGGGTTGCTCTTGGGGTAGCCTGCGCTGTCTAGCGCGTTATTCCAGCTGCCTGCTTCAAAGCCGACCAGCGGTTTTTGTGTGCCTATCATTAACGCTGGGGCATTGGTATCGCCTGTCAGTTTTTTCAGCTCGTCTTTGTCCGGGTCGGCACTTTTGAGCGTGAATGGGATACCTCTATCGTTCAGCAGCTTTTCCGCCTTGCTGCATGGTTCGCCGCATTCCTTGAACGAAAATAAAGTAATGGGATTTTTCTGTGCAGCCATCTTGCTTTGAAACGGCAGCGAGTCAGTTTCGATGATGTTGCCGCCTGCGCTTTTCTGCGTCAGGTTTTTGGCATCCAGCGGCGCTACATCGCTGTAATGCACTTGGCCTTGGGCATCTGTCCATTTATAAACCTGTGTATCGGCATACACATTTGCAGTGATTAGCAAGCCGATTAGTGTGGCTGGCTTAGAGATAGGCATCAGGCAGTCATCCCGTTATGGCGCAGCAGGGCATCAATCGATGGCTCCCGGCCGCGGAAGGCAATAAATGATTCCAGCGCCGGACGTGAGCCCCCCTGCGCCAGAATCTCGTTCCAGAAACGCTGGCCGGTCTCACGCGAGAGAACACCGGTTTCTTCAAACAGGCTGTAAGCGTCTGCAGAGAGTACTTCTGCCCATTTGTAGCTGTAATAACCTGCGGCATAGCCACCAGCAAAGATATGCGAGAAGCCGTGCGGAAAACGGTTCCACTTGGGCGGCCTGACGACAGCTACTTCGTCGCGCACCTGCTCGATGAGATCAATCGCGGTGGCGCTACCGTAGGGGTCAAAAGCGCTGTGCAGGCGCATGTCAAACAGCGCAAACTCAATCTGGCGCACTGTCTGCATGCCCGCCTGAAAGTTTTTGGCCGCGACCATTTTGTCAAACAGGCTGCGGGGCAATTGCTCGCCGGTGTCTACGTGCTTGGTCATGTGGCGCAGCACATCCCATTCCCAGCAGAAGTTCTCCATGAACTGGCTAGGAAGTTCGACTGCATCCCACTCCACGCCCTTGATACCAGAAACGCCGTAATCGTCCACTTGCGTGAGCATGTGATGCAGGCCGTGGCCAAACTCGTGAAACATGGTCTGCACTTCGTCATGGGTGAACAGCGCAGGCTTGCCGCCTACAGGTGCCGAAAAATTGCAGGTAAGGAAAGCAACAGGGGCGGTCACGCCACTGG
This sequence comes from uncultured Methylophilaceae bacterium, assembly GCA_964466095.1. GTDB lineage: Bacteria > Pseudomonadota > Gammaproteobacteria > Burkholderiales > Methylophilaceae > CAYXMC01. Next base: position 5,686 of record CAYXMC010000022.1, read on the forward strand.
CGACTTTGCGGCGGGTGATTGCTTCATCCATCCATGCGCCGCCACGCTTGTTGTTGCGTGCGTAGAGGTCGAGATAAAACTGCCCCACCAGTTTTCCGCTGTGGTCGGTGATCTCATAAAACGCGGCATCGGCATGCCAAACCGGGGCTTGTGCCTTACGCACATGTACGCCAAAAATGGTCTCGGTGACTTTGAACAAGCCATGCAGTACTTGTTCTTCCGGGAAGTACTGTTTCACTTCCTGATCAGAGAACGCGTATTTCTCCTCACGCAGTTTTTCAGAGACGTAGGCAACGTCCCAGGCCTGCATATCAGGAATTCCAAGTTTTGCTGCATATTCCACCAGCTCTTGCATATCGCGCTTGGCAAAAGGTTTGGCGCGCTTGGCCAGTGTATCGAGAAATTCAGTGACCTGTTGCGGGCTTTCTGCCATCTTGGTGGCCAGCGACATTTCTGCATAGTTCTTGTAGCCCAGCATCTGCGCGGCTTCTTGGCGTAATTGCAGAATCTCTTTAATGAGTTCGGTATTGTCCCACTCTGGCTTGCCAAACTCGGAAGCGCGGGTGGCATAAGCACGATACAACTGCTCGCGCAGAGCGCGATTTTCACCGTATTGCAGCACCGGCATGTAAGAAGGGAAATGCAGGGTAAATTTATAGCCCGGCTTGCCATCAGCCTTGGCAGCTTCTGCTGCGGCTTCAATGGCGTCATCGGGCAAACCTTTCAGCTCGTCGGCATTTTCAACATACAGTGCAAAATCGTTGACCGTATCCAGCAGGTTTTCCTCAAACTTGGTGGCAAGTCTGGAGAGGGATTCTTTCAGTTCCTTGAAGCGGGCTTTTTTGTCTTCTGGCAGCTCAGCGCCACCCAGGCGAAAATCGCGCACCTCGTTTTCAATAATCTTGCGTTGTGCCGTGTTGAGACTGGCAAAAGCAGGGCTGGCTTTGAGCGCACGGAATTTGGCATACAGGCGCTCATCCTGCGAAAGATCAGCATAAAAAGTGGTCAGTTTTTGTTCATTGCTATTGTAGGCTTCGCGCAACTCGGGGCTGTTGACCACTGCGTTCATATGCGAGACCTGAGACCAGGAGCGGGCGATCTTGTCTTCAATGTCTTCCAGCGGACGGGCAAAATTCTCCCAGGTGGGGGTTTCTGCGGTGGTAGCGAGTGCATCAATCTGTGTCTTTGCTTCAGTCAGCAAGGCGTCTACCGCAGGTGTCACATGCTCAGCCTTGACTTCATTGAAACGAGGTAAGCCGCTGAAATCCAGCAATGGGTTGTTTGATGCAAGTTGATTCACTTGAGTTGTATTCCTTGAAGTTAATTCAATAAACGTAAGCTAAATGGGTAACGGTAAGGTTCGCCTCTGCTAGCAGCGAGCGCAGCCAGAATACAGTAGAGAATATTGCCTACCCAGATCACGGCCACCAGCAAGATACCAATGCCCACAATAATCAGGGCTGTGCTGATGAATTGCGCAATCAGCACGGTGATCTGAAAGTTCAGGGCTTCACGTGCCTGTTGATTGATATAAGGGCTGTCATCGCGTTTTACAAGCCAGATAATCAGGCTGGGAAAAACCGTGAATATGGTGCCACCCAGATGCGACAACATGGCCAGATTCTTTTCGTCAGCGCCGGGCGTGATGATATCGGTTTGCTCTGCATCGGCCATATTGCTGCTCCTTTAGTCCAGATTGATTTTTTGCAACAAAGGTTCAATTTTGTCGGTGTTATGCACATTCAGAATCTTGCGTGCAATCGGCACAACATTCGGCAAGTCAGTTTGCAAGACCTGATTTTTGACAGCAAGCACATTGGATGGATGCATGGAGAACTGACGCAGCCCCAGACCGAGCAGTAGGCGGGTGAGTTTGATGTCACCGGCCATTTCGCCGCAGACTGAAACAGGGACGCCCAGTTTTTGACCGGCGCGGATCGTCATTTCTATCAAGTGCAGCACCGCAGGGTGTAAGGGGTTATAGAGGTGAGAAACCGTGTCATCAGTGCGGTCGATCGCCAGCGAGTATTGAATCAAATCGTTGGTGCCTATTGATAAAAAATCCATTTCCTTGGCAAAGGCTTCGGCGCACAAAGCGGCAGCGGGGATTTCTATCATGCCGCCAACTTCGATCTTTTCATCGAAAGCGATGCCCTGATTGCGTAGGCTGACCTTGGCACGGTCTATCAGCAGCATGGTCTGTCTTAGCTCAACCAGAGAAGACAACATTGGAATCAACATTTTGATCTTGCCATATTTGGAAGCACGCAATATCGCCCGTAATTGGGTATGAAATATCGCAGGCTCAGACAGGCATAGTCGTATAGCACGCAGGCCCAACGCGGGGTTAGTGCAAGTGCGCGCAGTATCCGGGTTCATCTCCTTGTCGGCACCCAAATCCAGTGTCCGTATGGTGACCGGCATATTGTTCATGGCCTCAGCCACTTTGCGGTAGGCCTCGAACTGCTCATCCTCATCCGGCATGTCGCGGCGGTTCATGAACAGGAATTCGGTGCGATAAAGGCCAACACCGGTAGCCCCGGCAGCTTTGGCTGCCACCACATCTTCCGGCACTTCAATATTGGCTTGCAGCTCAATCGGAGTACCGTCCAGCGTTACTGGCTTGGTCAGCTTGATGCGCTTGAGTTTCTGCTGCTCAATCTCCCATTGTTCTTGCCGCAACTTGTATTCGGCCAGTGTGCTGCTGTCAGGGTTGACGATCACTACGCCTTGCTGACCATCGACAATAATCAGCTCTCCATCCCGAATCAGGTTACGCGAGCGCTGCAGCGCGACAATTGAAGGAATGTTGAGACTGCGAGCCAGAATCGCGGTGTGTGAAGTGACACCGCCGACATCTGTGATAAAGGCAGCGAACTGGTGCTGCTTGAACTGAATGGCATCAGCAGGTGAAAGATCATGTGCCACCAGAATGATGGCGCTTTCCTGTTTCTTGATCGGCACCTGGCTGGGATGGCCGAGCAAGACTTTGATTAAGCGCTCAACTACTTGCACGACATCATGCTTGCGCTCACGCAGGTATTCATCCTCGATCTCATCGAACTGCTCAACCACATGTTCCATCTGCTGCTTGAGTGCCCATTCGGCGTTGCAGTGTTCGCTACGGATAATCTCTTTGGGAGTTTCCGCCAGCATATGGTCGTTGAGGAACATCAGGTGCGTGCTGACAAATGCGTCCAGCTCGGCGGGAGCCTTGGCAGACAGCTGGCTACGAATCATTTGCAGATCGTGCCTCACGGTTTCCAGCGCCTGCTGGAAGCGTGTCACTTCCTGCTCAATCAGGTCTTTAGGTACCCTGTAGTGCACCACCTCCAGCAGGGCATGCGAAACCAGATGTGCTTGCCCGATGGCAATACCACTGGAGACACCGACACCGTGCATGGTGAAGCTCATGGAGCGTAACCTTTCAAACAAGTGAAGCTCATAGAGCGCAACCCTCTAACAAAGTGAAGCTTATGGTGAGAGCTTTCATCAACTTGAAGTCCATCAAGGCCACTTATTCGCCTTCGTCAAAACGGTTATTGATAAGGTTAACTAGCGCAGTCATCGCCGGCTCTTCATCAGCCCCGGCCGTTTCCAGTGTAACCTTGCTACCCTTGCTGGCAGCCAACATCATGACCCCCATGATGCTTTTGGCATTGACGCGGCGGTTATTGCGTTCTATCCAGATTTCACTAGCGTATTGGCTGGCTGTTTGGGTGAGTTTGGTAGATGCACGTGCGTGCAATCCAAGTTTGTTGATGATTTCGATTTCTTGTCTAATCATTGAGCAGAACCTTTGCTACAAGCCTCGTCTGTAAAATGAAATACGCCTTCCTTGCCGCCACTGAGGGCTTTTTCCGCAAGATTCATAATGCTGCCATTACGATAGGTTAACGCCCGCACCAGCATGGGCAGGTTCACGCCTGCCACGCCTTCTACCCGCCCCGGGACCAGTAGTCGCCCGACCAAGTTACAGGGTGTGGCTCCATAGATATCCGAGAGCACCAGCACGCCATTGCCCTGATCCAGCTCACGCACCATTTGCTGTGCAACAGGCAGCAAAGCCGCAGGATCGTCATGCGTGCCAATACCCAGTTGCTGCAATTGCGCCGGACGTTCGCCCATGACATGGCTTGCACAGTGAATCAGGCTTTCGCCCAAGGTGCCATGCGCGATAATCAAAATACCTATCATAAAGAAATCCCGTCGAGTATTGCCTTAAGAATACGCTTACGTCAGCCGGCTATTCAAGTTCCCGGTGGCGAACCAGAACCTTTTGGCCTTGCTGGCTGAAGTATTTTGCCAGTTGTTCAACAAAATACACTGAGCGATGCTGCCCCCCAGTACACCCTATAGACACTGTCAGATAACTGCGGTTGTCACGTACAAAGCTGGGCAGCCATTTTTCAACATATTGCCTGATGTCAGTCAGCATGCTGTTAACCTCTTCCTGCTTTTCCAGAAATTCTTTTACCGGCGCATCGCAGCCGGTCAATGGCCTTAGTTCAGGGTCATAATGCGGGTTGGGCAGGCAGCGCACATCGAATACAAAATCCGCATCCAGTGGAATCCCATGCTTGAATCCAAAGGAGTTGAACAGCAAGGTAAGACCTGTGTGTTCCAACTTCACAAAATCCTTGACCCAGCTACGCAGGGTATTGGCACTGAGGTCACTGGTATCAATATGGTGGCCAATGTCGGTAAGCGCTGCCAGAAGCTCGCGTTCACGCTGTATGCTTTCCGCCAGTGTGGTATTTTCATTGCTCAAGGGGTGGCGACGACGGGTCTCGCTGAAACGCTTGACCAGCGTCTCTACAGAGGACTCCAGAAACAATACTTCGACTTCTAGCCCTTGCGACTTGAGAGCCTTGATGTTGCCTGGCAGCGCTTCCAGAGAGGCGCTGCGTGTATCAATGCTGATGGCAACCCGATTCTTATCGGCACTGTTAAGGTGTTCATAGATCTGCGGCAGCAAGGTAGCGGGCAGGTTATCTACACAATAGTAGCCACTGTCTTCGAGCGCCCGCAGGACAATACTCTTGCCGGATCCGGAAAGGCCAGTGACGATAATCAGCTGCATAGCTATTCTTTCTGGCCTTTTTTCATGGCTTTGTTCAACTCACGCGATTGTCGCTGCATGAACTGCTTGGTGCCATTGATGCCGCGCATGAGCAACATGTGGTTGCGCACTGCGACTTCCACTAGAACGGCGATATTGCGCCCAGCAGCAACCGGTATCATGACCTTGGGCACCTTGATGCCGAGTATCGTCTCGGCGTGACTCTTGATATTGAGTCTGTCCAGTAACTGTGGCGCCAGTTTGTCGGCTGGCTCAAGCTGAACAATGAGGTCTAATGGTTTGGTCGGCTTGACCGCGTTATCCCCAAACAGGGCACGGATATTGAGAATGCCCAAGCCGCGCACCTCAAGAAAATCCTGCAAGAGCTCTGGGCAACGGCCTTCAAGACGATCTGGAGCAACGCTGAAAAAATCCGTGATATCGTCTGCCACCAGACGGTGGCCGCGTGAGATCAGCTCCAGTGCCAACTCGCTTTTACCGATGGCCGGGTCACCCTTGATCAATACACCAAAGCCCTGCACTTCCATGAACACACCATGCAGACTGGCTGAATCCGCCATAGCTTGCGCCAGATGGTGGCCTAGCACTTCCATCAGGCGTGGGCTGCGCAAAGGTGAGGTGAACAAGGGCGTGACAGAATCATCTGCCGCCTTGATCAGCTCTTGGGGAGCCTCTTCGCCATTCGCGATGATGACTGCAGCAAGGTCGGTGGAAAAAAGATTATTGATGGCCTGCTGCAGCTCTTTATTCTTCAGGCTGCGCAGGTAATCCATTTCAGCACACCCCAGCACCTGAACGCGGTTGGGATGCACAAAATTCAGGTGGCCGATCAGCGCCAGTGACGGTTTGGTTACAGTGTCGCTGGAGAGCAGATTATTGCCCCCTGCCAACCCTGCCACCCAGGTCAATTTGAGTGGGCGGCGGGTTTCGTCATACAGCAGCGATACGCTGATCTCGGCCATTTTGTTTAGATTGATTGATTACTCAGCAGCCTGATGCTTTACTGCACCGTTGGACTTGTGGTGATCACTGAGCTTTTCCTTGTGCTTAAGGACTTGACGATCCAGCTTGTCGGCCAGCAGGTCGATAGCGCTGTACATGTCTGCATTGGAGCACTCTGCGTGCAGATCGTTACCTGGCACGTGCAGGGTCACTTCCGCCTTCTGCACCAGTTTTTCAACACTCAGCGTGACTTTCACATCAATCACGTGATCGAAGTGGTTGCTGACGCGCGCCAACTTGGATTGTACGTAGTCACGCAAAGCTGGGGTGACTTCAAGATGATGGCCAGTAAGGTGCAGGTTCATGATAATTCTCCTTCATTAATTGACGCAGAGGTCTCAGAGAGACTTGCGCTGGTTGGCCGCGGGTATCTGCAAGGACTCGCGGTATTTTGCTATGGTACGACGTGCTACTACGATACCCTGCTTGCCCAGGATATCTGTAATCTGGTTATCTGAGAGCGGCTTCTTCGGGTTCTCCTCGCTCACCATCTGCTTGATTAACGCGCGGATGGCAGTTGCCGAACAGGCGCCGCCGGATTCGGTTGCCACATGGCTACCGAAGAAATACTTGAGCTCGTAGACACCACGCGGGGTCAGCATGTATTTACGCGTAGTTACACGGGAAACCGTGGATTCATGCAGTCCCAGTTCATCAGCAATCTCGCGCAGCACCAACGGACGCATGGCCACTTCGCCGTGTTCAAAGAAGTTACGTTGGCGGTCAACGATCGCTTGCGAAACACGCAGAATGGTGGAGAAACGCTGCTGGATGTTCTTGATCATCCATTTGGCTTCCTGCATTTGGCTCATCAGGTACTGGCTGGAGCTTTCACGATTGCGCTTAAGAATACCCGCATAAAGCTGGTTGATGCGCAGCTTGGGCACGACTTCATCGTTCAGGCTGGCGATCCACACACCCTTAACCTTTTTCACCAATATCTCGTGCTGGATGTAATGGTCAGAACCTATCTGGGTAAAGCCGCTGCCGGGACGCGGGTTGAGCTGGGTAACCAATGCTTGTACGGTACGCAGAGTCTGGTCATCGCAATGCAGCACTTTTTTCAGCTTGGCATAATCGCGGCTGGCCAGCAGGGCCAGATGCTCCCTTGCAACTGCGCAGGCCAGATCAAGATAAGGGGTTTCTTCCGGCAGCGCCTGCAGTTGCAGTAGCAGACATTCCGCCAAATTGCGCGCTCCTATGCC
>CAYXMC010000023.1:0-12958 GCA_964466095.1 uncultured Methylophilaceae bacterium
GATCAGGGCATCCGGTTTCATCGCGATCACTGGCTCCATGTCAGCCAGATAGGTCTTGAGCTTGGCGTTGTGCGGCATAATGTTGCTGGCTACGAAGAACTTTTTGCCACGTGCATGCGCTTCGCTGATGCCTTGCGCCAGCTCTGCCATGCCAAAGCCATTATTGCGTACACGCAGGCTATAGCGCGGCTGGCCTGCATACACAGCATCTGCGCCGTAGTCGTAGGCGGTGCGCATACGGTCGAGGTCGCCGGCAGGGGCCAGTAATTCGGGGGATTTGATACTCATTGCCAATATCCAAAGCTAAAAACGATAAGGGCGTGATTATAAAGCCCTGTAAAGTATATGGATACTGACAGGAGGGAGAGCTGTACTGACTAGTGGTACTTAGTGGGAACGGATAATTTTTTCGTATTCCGGAAAGTAATGCGCAATCACGGACAGATCGAATTTGCGGAGTATGCTGGTGTTAGATTCACGCGCTAACAGGAATTCAAAAGAGCGAGTGATGAGGCCGGGTTCTTCACCTTGTGGGGTGCCCAGTTTGTTCAGGTAATCAGCGGTCACGGTAACAATGTGCACGGTCGTGCTATTGGCTTCCACGGTGACTTCAAAGGTTTTTGAGTCTATCGGTTTGACGCTGATTTTGCTCATGTGTGGCTTTCCATCAAACAGAATTGTGATGGCAGTCAGTGTAACAAAAATAGACTTGAAAAATCTTCAGGCACCCCCATGTTGAACACATATTTGTTCGTCAACATTTCGGGAGTCGAAATATGTCCGTAGAGACTATTCAAAAAGAGACCTTAGGCTTTCAGGCTGAAGTAAAACAGCTATTGCAATTGATGATCCATTCGCTCTACAGCAACAAGGAAATTGTGCTGCGCGAGCTGATCTCGAATGCTTCTGATGCCGCAGACAAGCTGCGCTTTGAGGCACTGGCCAATAATGGCCTGTATGAAAATGATTCCGAGTTGAAGATACGCGTGGCCTTTGATAAAGCCAGCCGTACTGTCACCATCTCCGATAACGGCATCGGGATGAGCCGTCAGGAAGTGATCGACAATATCGGTACGATTGCCAAATCTGGTACCAAGGAATTCTTCAACTCACTCACGGGCGATCAGGCTAAGGATGCCAACCTGATCGGCCAGTTCGGTGTTGGTTTCTATTCTGCTTTTATCATCGCTGATAAGGTCACGCTGATTACCCGCCGTGTCGGTGCTGCAGAAGCAGTGAAGTGGGAATCTGCAGGGGAAGGGGATTACACACTGGAGTCAGCTGAAAAAACCAGCCGTGGTACTGACATCATCCTGCATCTGCGTGAGGGCGAAGATGAGTTCCTTAATGACTGGAAGCTGAAATCCATCATTCGCAAGTATTCTGACCATATCACCCTGCCTATCGTCATGAAGGCCACCGAGTGGAAAGATGGGGAGCAAGTTGCCACAGAGGAAGACGAAGTGGTGAATAAGGCTTCGGCTTTGTGGGCGCGCGCCAAGAACGACATCACGGAAGAGGAATATCAGGAGTTCTACAAGCATGTTTCACATGACTTTGAAAACCCGCTGGCCTGGAGCCATAACCGTGTAGAAGGCAAGCAGGAATATATCTCTCTGCTGTATGTACCGACCAAGGCCCCGTTTGACCTATATGACCGCGAGCGTCGTCACGGTATCAAGCTTTATGTGAAGCGTGTGTTCATTATGGAGGATGCTGAAAAGCTGATGCCACAATATCTGCGCTTTGTGCGCGGTGTGATTGATACCGCAGACCTGCCACTGAATGTCTCCCGCGAGATTTTGCAGCACAGCAAGGATATCGATGCCATTAAGGCCGGTTCTGTGAAGAAGGTGCTAGGTCTGCTGGAAGATTTGGCAGAGAACAAGCCGGAGGAATACAGCAAGTTCTGGAATGAATTTGGCCGTGTGCTGAAAGAAGGGCCGGGCGAAGACTTTGCCAACAAGGAAAAGATCGCAGGCTTGTTGCGCTTTGCTTCGACGAATCTGGATACCGATGATCAGGTGGTTTCGTTCAAGGATTATATCGGCCGCATGAAAGAAGGTCAGGAAGCCATCTACTACATTACTGCTGACAGTTTTGCCGCTGCACAACATAGCCCGCATCTGGAGATCTTCCGCAAGAAGGGTATTGAAGTGTTGTTATTGTCAGATCGCGTGGATGAGTGGCTGCTGGGTAGCCTGACCGAGTTTGAAGGCAAAAAACTGCAATCTATCGCCAAGGGTGACCTTGACCTCGGCAAGCTGGAAGACGAAGCCGAGAAAGAACAGCAGAAGAAAGTGGAAGATGAATCCAAGGATCTGGTAGAGAAAATCAAGACCAGCTTGGGCGAGAAGGTGAAAGAAGTACGCGTTACCCATCGCCTGACCGATTCGCCAGCCTGCCTGGTTGCAGGTGAGCATGATCTTTCTGGTAATTTGGAGCGGTTGCTGAAAGCGGCTGGTCAAAAAACACCAGAAAGCAAACCGACTCTGGAAATCAACCCAGAGCATAAGCTGGTACAGCGTCTTAAAGCAGAGGCTGATGAAGCACGCTTTGCTGACCTTGCCCATTTGCTGGTGGATCAAGCGCTGCTGGCAGAAGGTGGTCAATTAGAAGATCCTGCGACTTTTGTGAAGCGTATGAACAGCCTGATTCTCTAACTGATGAACTAGCAACACGCTGCATTTCACCTAACCCGCACGCCTTTTCAGGCTGCGGGTTTTTTATTGCCTGAAATATTTGACATATCAAATGAGAATTATTATCATTATCAAAAATGCGAATGAGGCAATCCATGAATTACCTGAATACAAAGCAGGCAGAGGAAAAACACTACGATCCGGATTTGCCGGATGCAAATGCATTAATGGCTTCTCTCTGCTGTGTAGCTGCGCAATATGCCTGGAACCCAACCATAGAGCTGGCAAGGCTGGCGGCGAGTCTCGCGCATCGTCTGGCAACACCTCATTATGCCGAGTCCAAACTGATTGCCGAGGTGGCAGAGACGTTGATCAGGCAGTGGGAGGCTATCGTGGATGAGCAGGCCGCAGACCTTTCTTCAGTGGTGCCTTCGAGCACGGTTGTTCAATAAAAATCATTCGGAGTAGATATGTCACGTTTTACAGGCCCCAGATTAAAAGTCATGCGTTCACTTGGGGTGGATTTGCCCGGACTTTCACGCAAGAGCATAGAGCAGCGCCCAACTCCGCCTGGCCAGCATGGTGCCAAGGCTGTGCGTCGCAAGAAGTCTGATTTTGGTGTCAAGCTGCAGGAAAAGCAGAAGCTACGCTACAACTACGGTCTGACCGAGCGTCAATTGCGTCGCTTGGTGGTGGATGCGCGTAAAGGCAAAGAGCCAACCGGCGAGACCTTGTTGCAATTGCTGGAGCGCAGACTGGATAACGTGGTTTTCCGGGCAGGATTTGCGCCTACCGTGATGGCGGCACGACAGCTGGTATCGCATCGTCATCTGCAACTGAACGGCAAGATCGTCAGCATACCCTCCATACGCTTGCGTGTTGGTGATGAGATCAGCCTCAAGCCGGGTAGTGGTGTTTTGATGGTGGTTGCACAATCCTTGCAGGATTTGCCTTTGACCCGCCCAGAATGGTTGTCCTGGGATGAGCAGAACCGCGTGGCCAAGGTGGCACATTATCCCAGCGCTGAAGATGTTCCTTTCCCTGTGGATGTGCAACAAGTGGTTGAGTACTACGCCAATCGTATTTAATTGAATATGACTGACAAATCGATTTCCAACTCAGCACGCGTGCCCGAGACTGACATTGCAGAATCAGGCAAGCAGTTGCCGACCCTGAAAAGTGAAGCCTTGTTCAAACAGGCGCGTGAACTGCTGATAGAGCATGGTAATGAGCAATATCGTTTGCGCATTACCAAGCAGGATAAATTGATATTGACCAAATGAAGATACGAGGCATGCAGATGAAATCAAATGAAGTGTGTAAGCGTATCGTGCTGGCAGGCGCAGAAGGCTGTCGCGTGCTTTATTGCGAATCTTGCCATGTGGCGGAGCTGGAAGTAGGAGCTATGAGCTTGCGACTTGAGTTGACGGCTTTCAATTCCCTGAGCGAGCTGCTGAAAGAAGCATCGGCCAGATTGGCAGTATTTAATGCAGCGCAAGCGGCACATCAATTCGAGGCGAATGCAAAGAATGTCCACTGACTTCGGACAAACACAATTGCGTCTGGCAGATATTCCACTACAGCCACAGCATATAGAAAAGGTGAGAGCCCTGCGTGCAGCACCTCAAACTCAGGCTCTTGCATCGCAGCATAAAGCAAGGCCTGAGTTCTCGCTCTCAGGCTTGTTGCTGGTGGTGTTTGCTCATGCCGCAGCATTAGGCGGCATGCTGCTGACGATGGAAATTGAGCCGGCAAAGCCGGACTCCATGGCGCCCATGATGGTGAGCCTGGTTAACAATCCTTCTATTGAAGAAGTAAAGCAAGAGACGCCGCCTGAGCCACCCAAGCCCAAGCCTGTGGTGAAGAAGCAACAAAAGCCGGTGGAACGTCCACTCAAGCAAGTGGATCAGCCGACCAAGCCTACACCTGTTGTGCAGGAAACCCAGCCTGTGGTGGCGCAAGCTGCACCAAGTGTGAAAGAACCGGAAGTGGTTGAGAAACCTCAGCCTGTCCCAGAGCCGGAGCCTGTTGTCGAGCCGCCACGTTTTGGCGCAGCTTATTTGCAAAATCCGCCACCTGAATATCCGCCTATGTCTAGACGCGCTGGTGAACAGGGACGGGTCGTCATGACCGTGGTTGTTTCTGAAAAGGGCGAAGCTGAGTCTGTAGAAGTTGTTAGCACTAGTGGCTACCCAAGACTGGACAAGGCCGCAGTGGATGCGGTCAGCAAATGGCGGTTTATCCCTGCCCGAATGAATGGTCAGGCGATCAGGGGTCCTGTAAAAGTGCCCCTGAAATTCTCTCTGAATAATTGATTGGTAGGTAAAGGAAAAGTAATGCATAACGCACATGAGTTTGATGCTCTGACTTTCATCATGGAGAGTGGTCCGGTCGCCATCTTGGTGGCGCTATCGCTGCTGGTAATGTCGGTCGCCAGCTGGTATCTGATTTTGGTAAAAGGTTTGCACATGCTGCGCCTCAAGCAGGAAATGCGCAGTTTTGTTCAGGGCTTCTGGATTTCTCCTGCGCAAAAACTGGCAGGCGCACATCATGAATATGGCCCGGCAGCCCGCTTGGTCAGCCAGGCAGTGGAAGCGGCGGCCCATCATGAAAAGCACGTTGCAAGCATTCAGGATGATGTCTGTAACCGTGACGAATTCATCGCACGCAGCCTGCGTCGTTCCCTTGCTAATGAGAGTGCGCGTCTCGAGTCCGGGCTGACTATACTGGCTTCTGTTGGCAGTGTGTCGCCATTCGTTGGTTTGTTCGGCACCGTTTGGGGCATCTACCATGCTCTGGCTAGTATCAGTGCTAGCGGTCAGGCAACCCTGGATAAAGTGGCAGGTCCGGTGGGCGAAGCCTTGATCATGACAGCAATTGGTTTGGCAGTGGCAATCCCGGCAGTACTGGCTTACAACGCTTTGGTGCGCAGCAATCGTGTGTTAACCGCTGATTTGGAAGATTTTGCACAAGATCTGCATATCTACCTCTGTACAGGGGCAGCATTTACGTTGAAGCAAGCTGAAAACAAGACTGCTACCCATGCCAGCAAGGCACAGGTGCATTTGAAAGAAGTAAAAGCATGATAGGTTCTGCTAACGGCCTGGGCTCGGGCGCCCACAATGCTCCGATGTCGGAAATCAACACGACGCCACTTGTTGATGTGATGCTGGTATTGCTGGTGATCTTCATTATTACCGCGCCATTGTTAACACATGCGGTCAAGATCGACCTGCCGCAGGCGAGCAGTCAGCCACTGCCCGACAAGCCCGATGTAATCACGATTGCTATCGATCAAGACAGCAATATTTACTGGAATGATGTTGCGCTGGTGCGCGGTGAGCTGAAAGGGCGGCTTGAAGCGGCTGCCAACAAGCAGCCACAACCTGAGCTGCATATCCGTGCAGATAAGGAAACGCGTTATCAGGTTTTAGCCGAGATCATGGCTGATGCGCAGAATGCAGGTGTTCAAAAGCTGGGTTTTGTCAGCACGCCCGAAGCTAAGTAGTTTACGAATTGTTGTATTACTAAATCGCGTCGCTTTCTCCTCAAAAGATGCGTCCTCATGCCCGGTAGCAATACCGGGCTTTTTTTTATTTTTTTCATAATGTTTTGACTTGCATGTGTAAATAAATGTTGATTTTGATAATGAGAACAATTATCATTTGTAAATAACAGCAAGCCAACGGTTAATACCCTAGCCAGCCAACAATCTAGAAACAGGGGTATTAACGGTGGAAAAACGAAATAAGAAATTCAAGCAAGGTAGTCAGATGGCACTCTGGATGGCCATGGCGAGTCTGCCAGCTTTTGCTCACGCAGAAGCGGCAGCAACTGAAGCTGCTGACACACTGCCGGAAGTGGCAGTCACAGCAAGCAAGGAAAAAGAAGCGGACGCCAAATTCCGTGCAAGCAAATCCAGTACAGCGACCAAGACAGAGACTGAGTTGCGCGATATCCCGCAGTCTATCAGTGTTGTGACTAAAGAATTGATGGAGTCCCAGCGTGCATTCAGTTTGAGGGATGCATTGCGTAACGTCAGTGGCCTTACGATTGCTGCTGGTGAAGGCGGCAGAACCGGCGACTCGATTACTTTGCGCGGGTATGCGGCGAATTCCGATATGTATCTGGACGGTGTCAAAGATAACGGCCAATACAATCGCGACACCTTCTTTTTGGAGCGTGCCGAAGTATTGAAGGGTCCATCTAGCGTGATGTTTGGCCGTGGCGCTACCGGCGGTGTCATCAATCAGGTAAGCAAGCAGGCAGACGGTATCACCCGCTTGGAGGCTAATGTTTCAGGTGGTACCAATGACTTCAAGCGTGTAACGATTGATGCCGGTACCGCATTGAATGATGTGGTGTCGGTGCGTTTGAATGCACTTTGGCATGATGCAGATTCGTTCCGTGACCAGAATTTTGTGCGTCGCGAAGGCTTTGCGCCTTCGGTGAAGTTCAACTTTACTGATAAGACCAATCTGGTGTTGAACTACCTGTATCAGAAGGAAGACAGTGTTTTTGATTATGGCGTGCCTATGTTTCAGGGTCGTCCAGCGGATGTTTCTACTCGCAAGTTCTTTGGCTTCAAGGATGACCGCTTGCAGAAGTACGAGACCAATGTTGGCACTGCGGTGTTAAGCCATGCGTTTACAGATGACTTTAGCTTTAAGCACACATTGCGTTATGGTGATTACTACCGTAAATACCGCACCAACCTGATTTCCGGTGTAGGCAATGACCCTGCATTGGCAACCTTTGGTACTGCTACTTATAGCCAAGCGCTGCGCGATAGTCATCAGCAGAACCTGTATAACCAAACAGATTTTGTGTTGAAGAAGCCGGTATTCGGCATGGAGAACACACTGGCATTTGGGACTGAGTTTGGTCAGGAGACGTTTGATTTTCGTAGCAAGAATTCTACATTTGGCGCCACCAGTAACCGCTACAGCATTTTTAATGCCGTATTCCCGGACTCTGTAGGTGCAGGCCGTGCAGATGACTTTACGGGCACTTTGGCCAATAACCGCAGGGTGATTGCTGATACCAAGGCCGCCTATGTGCAAGACCAGCTCTCCCTGACTGAGAACTGGAAAGTGCTGGCTGGTGTGCGCTATGACGATTTTCGTGTGAATCAGACCGATGTGCTGAATAGCGCGAATGACAAGTTTGATAGTGGCAATTACCGCTGGAGCCCGCGTACCGGTATCGTCTGGCAGCCAACCAAGGCGCAGTCATACTATGTTAGCTACGGTGAGTCGTTTAACCCGACAGCCGAGCAGTTTGCACTGATAGATGACGTCAAGGATGTCAAACTCAAGCCGGAAACCAGCACCAATGTTGAGCTTGGTGGTAAATGGGAGCTAATGAATCGCTTGAGTCTGACAGCCGCGATTTACAAGCTGGAAAAGGACAACGCCCGCACGACTAATCCTGCAGGCCTGACTACTTTATCCGGTAAACAGCGCACGGATGGTTTTGAGCTTGGTCTGGCGGGTGAACTCGCCAGCAACTGGAATGTATCTGCGGCCTATGCCTACATGGATGCCGAAGTAGTGGAATCCGAAGCAGTTGCAACTGGCTCTGTGAGCGGTACTGCGGATATTCCGGTGAAAGGCAAGACACCACAGAACGTGCCAAAAAACAGCGGCACGCTATGGACGACTTATCGCTTCCTGCAGAACTGGGAAATAGGCGGGGGAGTTTACGCAGTGGGCAGCCGTTTCACGGATAACGTGAACGAAGTACAACTGCCGGGTTATATGCGACTGGATGGTGTGTTGGCATACCACCAGCCTAAATACGATTTGCAGCTGAACGTGTATAACCTGCTGGACAAGAAATACTACGAATCTGGCCAGGTGCGTTCGGCATTACCCGGCGTGCCCTTGTCTGGCATGTTGACCATGACCATACGCTACTAATTTGTTGATTTAAAAGATGCGTCCTCATGCCCGGCAGCAATGCCGGGCTTTTTTTGATTTGGAAGACTGAAAATGTTGCTGGTGCTTGAACAGGTGTTAAACAAGGTAAAACTGCAGCAGTTCAAGGCGATTTATGATGAACTGCAGTTCGGCGATGGCCGTGCCACGGCAGGGGAGCGTGCGGCCGAGGTAAAGCGCAATCTGCAGCTGCCCAATGATACCGAGGCTCATGCTGCTCTGACTGCTGAGGTCTACGCAGCACTGACGGCATGCAAGGAATTCATGTCTGCAGCCTTGCCCATGCAAATGAGCCCGCCACTTTTCAATCGATATTTGCCGGGTATGGCATTCGGCCAGCATGTCGATAATGCTGTACGCATTGATGGCGAAGCGCCTTTGCGTGCCGATGTTTCTACCACCATCATGCTGTCCTCCCCTGATGAATACGAGGGCGGGGATCTGGTGATCGAGGATACTTTCGGTCCACGCCATATCCGCTTGCAGGCAGGCAGTATGGTGGTCTATCCCTCATCCAGCCTGCACAGGGTAGAGCCGGTCACTGCTGGCAAGCGTGATGTGATTGTGCTCTGGAGCCAGAGCATGGTACGTGACGAAGCGCAGCGCGCCTTGCTCTACAGGCTGGATCAATCAATACAGGGCATACGTGCAAGAGATAAGGCCAATCCGGAAATAGACAGCCTGATTGCCACTTACCATAACCTGCTGCGCATGTGGGCAGAGGTATAACCGATTATTAACAAACGACTAAAAACAGGAAAACATGGAAAAAACAGCAGCACAAAAAAACGCACAACGTGGCAAGGTTTTACGATTTCTTCGCAAGACTCATGGCTGGCTAGGCTTATGGGGCGCAGTGCTAGGCCTGCTTTTCGGCTTAAGTGGATTTTTGCTAAACCATCGTGCCGTGATGAAAATCCCGGCAGCCAAAATGGAGGAAACCGAGATCCAGTTGCCAGTGAATACTGCGCTGGAAAACAAGGATGCATTCACCAAGTACATCCAGCAGGCGCTGAACATCCATCACGACCCAATGAAGCGGCCGCCGCGCAAGGGTGACAAGCCAGAGCGAGATGTGGCTTTCCTTGGCAAGGAAATGAAGCAGCCGCAAGTCTGGAAAGTGGAGTTCCAGATGCCACATGCCGCTATCAAGGCCGAGTATGTCGCGGGGAATCAATATGCAACGGTGACTCGTGAGGATGCGAATGTATACGCATTTATCACCCGTATGCATAAAGGGGTTGGCGCTAATCCAGCCTGGGTGTTGCTGGCTGATTCCATCGCCGGGGCATTGATACTGCTATCAATTACCGGCGTACTGCTGTGGACCAAGATGCGTGGCTCACGTCTTGCGCTTGCCAGTTTGATGGGTGGTTCCATTATTCTGACAGTCTGGTTTACCTTGCAAATGATGTAACTGCTTGCCAGCCTGCCTTGAGCGGGCTGGTAAAACTATGTAAAGCTCACTATCAGGGTAAAACTTATCGCTTAATATCCGCTCCATGTCCTAAAGTTCATTGTGAATTTTTGCTCCAGTAATCCCTGAATATCCAAAACAAACCGGGTTCTATTTTGTACAAATTACGATTTTCTTTTTTGCTGCTTGGCTTTATGGGTCAAGCCGTGCAGGTATGGGCGGACGATAGCCTCTGGTATGGTAGCGGCGATCCATTTAAGACCGAAGGTATGCTGCCCCCTGTGATTCCCTCCGGGTATCTGGATGCGCAATCCAGTACTTGCATCACTGCCAATCTGGATGCGCCTTTGTCGCTTGCCGATGTTGCAGAAGCTGCGCTTTGCAACAACCCGCAGACGCGGGAAACCTATGCCAGCGCCAAGGTGCAGGCTGCACAGGTGGGGATTGCCCGTTCGGCATACTTGCCGACCCTGACCGATAACGTGGGGACTAACCTCAATGTCGCCAACCCTGAGCTGGCAACACGTAACAATCCCTACAACAACCTCAGCAATAGTATTGTTGCGTCATACCTGCTTTATGATTTTGGTAATCGTGATGCCACGCTGGAAAATGCCCGCCAACTGTTGCAGGCCGCCAGTGCTACGCAAAGCGCTACCGTACAGTCTGTGCTGCTCGCAGCGGTGAGGGCGTTTTATCAGGTACAGGCGGGTATTGCTGCGCTGGATGCAGCATTAGAGGCTGAACGTGCCAACCAAGAAAGCTTCAAGGCTGCCGAAGCACGCTATAAATCCGGTATCGCTACTCCAGCAGATAAATTGCAGGCACAGACTGCTTACGCGCAAGCAACGCTCACTCGCCTGACCGCAGAAGGTACGCTGAAAAACGCATATGGCACCTTGGCGAATGTCATGGGTATCAGCGCCAGTACACCACTCAAACTAATGCCCCTGAATAGCCGTTTTCAGTCGCGTAGCATAGAAGAAGACATAGACTCGCTGATAGAGCAGGCACGCCTGCGCCGGCCAGACCTGCTGGCAAGCGAGGCTCAGGTCAATGCAGCCAAGGCCAGCATCGACGCCAGCAAGGCAGCAGCCAAGCCTACCGTTTCACTCAATATGTCCAACAGTTATGTGGATGGCAGCAACCTGACTTCTGGCAACACTTCCACGATAGGCGTGACGGTAGCGATACCGCTTTTTGGGGGTTATGCCCCGACTTACCGTATCCGTTCCGCTGAAGCGACTGCCGAACTGCGTGCCGCACAGCGCGACAGGTTGCGTCTGCAGATATCGCTGGATGTGTGGACGGCTTATCAGAATCTACGCACTGCCAACGAATCTATTCGAGCCGCTGAAGCATTGGTTGCCAGCGCACAGGAATCTTCACGCGTGGCCCTTGGTCGCTATAAGGCTGGGGTGGGCAATATCATTGATACCCTCAACGCACAGAGCGCCCTGGCAAGTGCCAATCAACAGAAAATCCAGGCCAACCTCAACTGGAATATCGCCCGGGCGACGCTGGCGCAATCCATAGGCGGGCTGGATAACGCTATGGTGCAGTCACTGCCTGAAGGTAGTCTGGCCGAGAGCAGCCAAGCGCCAACCAATCAAGATGCATTACGATGAGAACGACAATATGAGAGCGATGATCAAGAATTCCCTATTCAGCCTGATTCTGCTGGCTTTGGCTATCGGCGGTTTTTTCTATTACCAGACCAGCAACAAAGCCAAGCCGGAAGATATGTACCGCTTTCAGGAGATCAGCAAGGGGGATGTGGAACAAAGTGTATCTGCCAATGGCACTCTCAATCCTGTGAGTCTGATCAGCGTCGGTACCCAGGTTTCTGGCCGTGTCAGCAAGCTCTATGTGGATTACAACGATCAGGTGAAGCAAGGCCAGGTGCTGCTGGAGCTGGATGATTCCTTATTCACGGCACAGATCGGCCAATCTATCGGCAACGTGCACAATGCTGAAGCCTCGGTTGAGCTGGCAAAGGCCAACGAAGCGCGTATCCGCTCACTATATGCGCAGGAATATGTCTCCAAACAGGAGCTGGATCAGGCCGTGCAGGCGTTGAAATCGGCGCAAGCGCAATTGCAGACAGCGCGTTCCCAACTCAAGCGAGACCAGACCAACCTTAGCTACTCCATCATCCGTTCACCAGTATCCGGTGTTGTGGTCGATCGTGTGGTGGACATCGGCCAAACCGTGGCAGCCAGTTTCCAGACACCTACGCTGATCAAGATCGCACAGGATCTATCCAAGATGCAGATCAACTCCAGCTTTGCCGAGGCAGACATTGGCAATATCAAGGTTGGTCAGGTTGCCAAATTCAATGTGGATGCTTTCCCCAATCGTAATTTTGAAGGCGTCGTCAAACAGGTGCGCCTTAATCCGACAACGACATCCAATGTTGTGACTTACGATGTGGTGGTCTCTGTCGATAACCCGGAGCAGATTCTGCTGCCGGGCATGACAGCTTATGTGAATATCACCTTTGCCCGCCACGAGAATGTGGTGCTGGCACCCAATGCTGCCTTGCGTTTCAAACCCAAGCTGGATGACATGAGTGCTGCCGCAAATCAAGACAAGCAGAACAAGGGTCGTCACAAACGCAAAGGTGGTGAGGATGGCTATGGCAGTGGCAAGGTCTATGTGCTGAAGAATGGCAAGCCGGAGATGGTGCGCGTGAAAACATCCATTACCGATGGCAAGTTCACCGAGATCATCAGCGATCAGTTGAAGCCGGGCGATAAGGTGATTGTCGGCGAGATGCTGCCCGATGGTACTTCTGCCTCCAGTTCCAACAGCCCGCGCCCACCGCGCATGTTCTAAGGCACAAGCATGCAGAACGTGATTGAGGTGCATGGCATCTACAAGGAGTATGAGACTGCCGCCGGGCCGTTTCCTGTGCTCAAGGATGTGGCGCTCAGCCATGCCTGGGCCGGGGCGGTCGG
>CAYXMC010000024.1:0-12871 GCA_964466095.1 uncultured Methylophilaceae bacterium
GGTTCATCATAATCGACCAGTGCCAGATCGCGCATCACCTTGCTCCAGAAGCGGGAGTAAAGCAGGTGTAGGATTGCGTGCTCAATCCCGCCGATATACTGGTCAACGGGCATCCAGTAATTGGTCTGGCCATCAACCATGTCGTCATTGAGAAAGCTGCTGGCGTAGCGCGAGTAATACCAGCTGGAATCAACAAAGGTGTCCATGGTATCGGTTTCGCGCTTGGCTGGTTTGCCGCACTTGGGGCAGCTACAATTGATGAAGTCGGCACGTTTGTGCAGCGGGTTGCCCGAGCCATCAGGTACGCAGTCCTCTGGTAGCTTGACCGGCAGTTGGTCATCCGGCACGGTGACGTCGCCACAGCTATCGCAGTGGATAATAGGGATAGGGCAGCCCCAGTAACGCTGACGGGAGATACCCCAGTCACGCAGGCGCCAGTTGATCTGTTTGTCGCCAAGGTCTTTGGCAGATAAATCCGCTGCGATCGCATCAACAGCAGTTTCATAGTTCAGGCCATTATATTTGCCAGAATTGATACAGATGCCACGCGTCTTATCACCGTACCATTCTTGCCATCCATCCAGTGAGAAAACCTCACCTTCCACTGCAATGCTTTGCTTAATTGGCAAGTTATACTTCTTGGCAAACGCAAAATCTCGCTCATCATGTGCTGGCACTGCCATCACTGCACCTTCACCATAGGTCATGAGCACGTAATTGCCTACCCAGACCGGCACTTGCTCTCCAGTCAGCGGATGTGTGACCTTGAGGCCGGTGTCCATGCCTTCTTTTTCCATGGTCGCTATGTCGGCTTCCATCACTGAACCTTGTTTGCACTTGGCAATAAAGCTAGCTAGTTCAGGATTATTTTGTGCAGCATGGGTTGCCAGAGGGTGTTCGGCGGCGACAGCGCAGAAAGTCACACCCATGATGGTATCGGCACGGGTGGTGAATACCCAGAGCTTGCCGTCTTCTATCAGTTGGCCGCTTGTATCGGCAATATCATGAGTGAAAGCGAAGCGCACACCAACGCTCTTGCCTATCCAGTTCGCCTGCATGGTTTTCACGCGCTCTGGCCAGCCTGGCAGTTTGTCGAGGTCGTCCAGCAGTTCTTGTGCATAGGCGGTGATGTTGAGGTAGTAGCCAGGAATTTCTCGCTTTTCTACCAGTGCACCGGTGCGCCAACCGCGGCCATCAATCACTTGTTCATTAGCAAGCACGGTCTGATCGACCGGATCCCAGTTCACGACTTGGGTTTTCTTGTAGGCGATGCCTTTTTCCAGCATGCGGATGAACAGCCACTGGTTCCATTTGTAGTATTCAGGCTGGCAGGTGGCAAGTTCGCGCGACCAGTCTATAGCGAAGCCCAGAGATTTGAGCTGCTTGCGCATGTAGGCGATGTTGTCGTAAGTCCACTGTGCAGGTGGCACCTTATTCTGGATTGCTGCATTTTCTGCAGGTAAACCGAAAGCGTCCCAGCCCATCGGCTGCAGAACGTTGTAGCCCTTCATGCGGTGATAGCGGGTCAGTACATCGCCTATGGTGTAGTTGCGTACGTGGCCCATGTGCAGCTTGCCGCTGGGGTAAGGAAACATAGATAGGCAGTAGTATTTAGGCTTGCTGCTGTCTGGCTTGGCGACAAAAGTTTTGTGCTGTTCCCAGCTTGCTTGGGTTTCTTGTTCTAGTTCGCGGAATGGATACTGCTGCTGCATGGCAATCGCTTGTTCTTCAAAGAGTTATCAAAGCCAAAATTATACCGTGAACAGGCATGAAAAGCTTGGCTGTCCGGTAAACAAAAAAGCCTGCAAATGCAGGCTTTTTGATAGTGCCATGTGATGGCCAGGGCTTATTTAAGCGCGCTAAAAATCTCGTCGCGAATCTTGTTCATTTCACCCAGACCGTTTACGAAGACATGCTTGGGCGCACCTTCTGTACCGCTGTTAGCCCAGTCCACATAGTATTTCACCAGTGGCTTGGTTTGGCTGTGGTAAACCTCAAGACGCTTCTTCACAGTTTCTTCTTTGTCGTCTTCACGTTGTACCAAGTCTTCGCCGGTGATGTCGTCTTTGCCTTCCACCTTGGGGGGGTTGAATTTGACGTGATAAGTACGGCCAGAAGCAGGGTGTGAACGGCGGCCACTCATGCGCTCGACAATCGCTTCATCCGGCACGTCGATCTCAACCACGTAATCAATACCAACCCCAGCCTGTTTCATGGCTTCTGCCTGGGGAATAGTGCGGGGGAAGCCATCAAACAGGAAGCCTGCCTGACAGTCTGCGTCCTTGATGCGCTCTTTCACCAGGCCGATAATGACTTCATCGGGTACCAAGCCGCCTGCATCCATGAATTTTTTGGCTTCCAGACCAAGCTGGGTGCCAGCCTTGACTGCGGCGCGCAACATGTCGCCTGTGGAAATCTGCGGGATGTTGAATTTTTCCTTGATGAAGGTGGCTTGAGTGCCTTTGCCTGCGCCTGGCGCGCCCAGCAGAATTAAACGCATGTGGTGTTCTCCCCAGTTCTGATGGCGGGAATCAATCCGCCTTGATAGTTGATTGGTAAATGCAACAAACCTTAATTATATCAGGCCAGATAATTCGCAATAGACACAAACTGCTCAACCGACAGATTTTCCGCGCGTAACTGCGAATCGATACTTAATGATGCAAATCCAGCATCATCAAGCAGGCCTTTTAATGTATTGCGCAAAGTCTTGCGTCGCTGACTGAAAGCGGCAGTCACGACCTTGGCGAACAGGGCTTCATGTTTTGCGGGGTAGGGCAGGCTGGCATAAGGTACGCAACGCACAAAGGCAGACTCCACCTTGGGTGGCGGGTCAAATGACTCAGGCGGTACGGTAATCAGATATTCCATATGCAGGCGGTACTGGAGCATCACTGACAGGCGTCCATACTCTGCAGTCGAAGGCTTAGCTACCATGCGTTCCACAACTTCTTTCTGCAACATGAAATGCATGTCTATGATGTGGCTGACGTTATCCAGCAGGTGGAACAGAATTGGTGTTGAAATGTTGTAAGGTAAATTCCCTACCACTCTTGTCCGCTTCAAAGCCGGGCCGCTCGCTGTGTTGACTACGTCGGCGGTTCCTCGCCGAGCTTCTTGTACTGTCTCGTCACCTTCTTCTTGTCGCCTTGCGATCAATCCCAGCTTTGAGGCAGGCTGGAGGTTGCCGAAGTCGAACTTTAGGGCATCGCATTCGTGGATGGTGATTTTGTCTTGTGGGTAAAACCCTTGCATCCATTGAATAATGTCACGATCAATTTCGACTACATGCAGATGCTTGAGTTGCTTGAGCAAAGGCTGGGTGAGGGCGCCCAGTCCTGGCCCGATTTCTACCATGAGGTCATCTGCTTGAGGTGAAATGGCGTTAATCAGGCTGGTGATGATGGCCTGATCATTCAGAAAGTTCTGGCCAAAGCGCTTTTTGGGGATGTGTTTCATGATGGTTTCTTGGCCAGTTCAATCGCCAGCTCAATGGCAGCCAGCAGACTGCCGATATCAGCCTTGCCTGTGCCTGCAAGGTCAAGTGCGGTACCGTGGTCAACCGAGGTGCGGATAATTGGCAGTCCGAGTGTGGTGTTGACGCCTTCACCAAAACTTGCATGTTTGAGCACAGCCAGTCCCTGATCGTGGTACATGGCGAGGAATGCGTCGGCCTCAGCAATATTTTTTTGCGAGAACATGGTGTCTGCAGGTAGGGCTCCTATCAAATCCATGCCTTCCTTGCGCAGCTTTTCCAACACAGGATTGATAACGGTTATTTCTTCTTTGCCCAGATAGCCGCCTTCCCCTGCATGCGGGTTAAGGCCAGCGACAAAGATACGTGGCTGGGTAATGCCGAACTTGCCTACCAAGTCGCCGTGCAGAATTCGAATGGTTTTTTCCAGGCCCGATGGGGTGATGCTTTTGCTGACTTCTGTTAATGGCAGGTGACGGCTGGCAAGTGCAACGCGCATGCCGCCGCCAACCAGCATCATGACAACTTCATCCGTATGGGTGCGCTCTTCGATGTATTCGGTATGGCCGGTAAAAGTGATGCCTGCATCATTGATAATGCCTTTATGTACAGGCGCGGTTACCATGGCACCGAATTGGCGATGAGTGCAGCCATCGATGGCTGTATCTAAAGTCTTTAAGACGTAGTGACTGTTTTGCCCATCCAGTTTTCCAGCTTGCGCAGTTAAAGCCAGCGGCACATGCAGTACTTGCAGGGTGCCATCGCCACTGTGGACCTGATTGCTGTCTGGTGTGTAGCTTGTTAAGCGTATATCCAAGCCCAGTTGCACTGCACGCTGCTGCAGCAAATCATGATCAGCAATAATGACGATATTCGCTGACAGGCTAATCTTTGCCAGCATAACGCACAGGTCAGGACCTATGCCGGCTGGTTCGCCTGCAGTAATGGCAATCGTGGAGATGGCGCTCAATATGCAGCCTGTAGATCAGAATTTGTCTTCTAGGCGCAGTTCGACATAAGCACGGTCGCGCAATTCCCGTACCCAGTCCTGATAGGCTTCATCCGACTTGCGGGCACGGATTTCCTGACGCGCTTTAAGTCGTGCAGCTTCCTTGGTCATGTCCTGTTTGCGCCGCTCCAGCACCTGAATGATGTGATAACCAAATTGAGTGCGAACTGGTTCGCTGATCTGGTTGATTGCAAGAGTTGCCATGGCCTTCTCGAACAGAGGCACCACATCTCCCGGATTGAGCCAGCCGAGATCGCCTCCCTTGGAAGCAGAGCCGTCTTCAGAGTATTGTCTTGCCATTTCTGCGAAATCAGCCCCGTTATCCAGGCGCTCCTTGATGCTTGTGAGTTTATGTTTGGCTTCTTGTTCAGATACAACTTCGCTTAGTTTGACCAGAATGTGGCGGGCATGTGTCTGGTCTATCACCAGAGGAGAGGACCCACCTCTACGGTCGTTCACTTTGAGAATATGGAAGCCATTAGGACTGCGCAAAATCTGGGTGAGTTGACCCGGCTGTAAAGGCTTCAGAGCCTCAAGAAACAGGGAGGGGAGTTGAGCTGACGTTTTCCAGCCAAGTTTGCCGCCTTCCAGTGCATTAGGGGCATCAGAAAAACCAGCAGAAACCTGAGCGAAATCAGTGCCCGCCTGTAGTTGTTTGTAGGCTTGCTCGGCTTTGAAACGCAGTTTTTTCAGATCTTCCGGGGAGCCTTCTTCTGGTGCGCGGATCAGGATGTGAGAGACATCGAATTCATCCTGCGCCTCATTGCGGGAGGATTGTGTGGTCAGAAAGTTGTCGATCTCGGCTTCCGTCACGTTGATACGGTTTTCGACTTCGCGCTCGCGCAGCCTGGCAAGGATGATCTCGTTGCGGATATCTTCGCGGAATTTGCGGAAGCCAATGCCTTCTCCTTCCAGTGCTACCTTGAATTCCGGTACGCTCATTTTGTTCTGCTCGGCAATCCGCTCTATGGTTTTGTCGAGTTGACTATCGTCCACACGCAGACCGGTTTGCGATGCATATTGCAGTAGCAACCTGTCATTAATCAGGCGCTCCAGTACTTGTTTTTCCAGAATGTTTTGCGGAGGTAGCTGCGTACCCTGCTTTTCCATTTGCGAAGTCACTGTGCGAATCTTGTCCGCCAGTTCATTTTCGGTAATGACGACTTGGTCGACCACAGCAACGATGCGGTCAATCTTGACGACCTCATTTGCTGCCTGAGTGAGCGATGGCAAGAATGCAGACAAGACAAAAGCAGAAAAAACGCATAAGCGTTGTAAAGACATATATCGATTACTCATAAGATTGTTGCTGGATATTATCGGGAATCAGACTGCTACTGGTGTAGCCAGGGATGCCACGCTTAAGCAAGGTTAATGGATTAGAGCCGATGGAAGCCAGACCGCCCAACTCAAGCTGGAAAAACAAAGCGTAGTTGGATGCAGCGGTGGCGGTGGCTACGCGCTGCATGACGGTACGTGCTTGCCAGCAACCGGCATCATATTCCAGGCCGGCCAGGCCTTCAATTGGCTGGTTTTCACGCAAAGAATAGTTGGCGCGGCCGAGGAAATACCAGCCTTGACCGAAGGGCCATTGGCCTGAGATGTTCAATTGCTCCAGACGTTCCTGCGTGTAGCGGTAACCCATATTCAGCACTTTTCCGGGTTCTGGATTATAACGGGTGCCGATATTCGCCTTGACCGAACGCTCTGTATCGGTGTTGTATTGCCAAGCAGCGTCCAGATTCCATTTATTCAATAGTTTGGCGGTCACCGCAGCTACGATGTCAGACGTGTTTCCGGTTCTGGGATTAGCACCTGGGATAAAAACTTTCTGGTCTGCAAAATAGAAACGCTGCCCTAGCGTTGCTGCCAGTCGTTGCTGACCGGTAGTGGCGTCAATCATGCGCGTTGTAACAGCCAGACTCAACTGGTTTGCATTGTTGATTCGGTCCTGACCTGTGAACTGGTTTTCCAGAAAGAGCGTGCCCAGATTAAGGTCTGCTTCCGCGCTGTCGAATACCGGCAGAAGCCGCTGGTCTCGATAAGGAATGTAGACATAGAACAGCCGTGGCTCCAGTGTTTGTGTGTACTGGTTTTTGACCACACGCATGGAGCGATCAAAGAAGAGTCCGCTATCCAAGCTGACTATAGGCAAGCTGCGATTGTCAGCTTCGTATGTGCCATTTACCCCATCCAGCGTGAAGCCTGGTTGATTCAGGCTGTAGCTGGTGTAATGCACACCAACTTTGGGTGTAATGTAGCCATAGGGTTTGGCCATGGGTAAGCTGATACTAGGATAAGCTACCATGCGGTTACCTGTCACAGACGTTGTTAGCAGGCCGCCAGAAGAAGTAACGTTGGTTTTGGGTGCGCTGGTATTTCTGTCAAAACTTGTCCATTGTGTGAGCAATTGGGGGTTAAACATACCCCAATCTGTGTTCCCTGTGAGGTTTAGCTGTGGCAGGCGCTCGTATGGAAAAGTGACTGGATTGGTTGTCGTACTCAAGGTCTGGAATTTTTGCACGGTTGCATTAAATCGCCAGACATCATCAACGTAGTCAATATTGGCTTGTTGTGGCAAGTTCACACGACTGGTAGAAGTGATGCGTGTCGTCATTTCCGAGAAGTATTTGTCATCGGACACTTTTTCCAATAACCAGCCAGCGGACCAACCATTGCCAAAGCTTTGTTTGTGCTTGGATCTTGCGTAATAGCGGGTTTCGTCAGTGTTGATGTCGCTCGGCAAGTATTCAATATTGTTAACGCCACTATACTTCTCGTCCAGATAGCGGAACTCACCTTGATACTGCAGGCCACGTTTGCTCAGATATCGGGTTGCAAATGTTGCATCCATATCTGGTGCGATATTCCAGTAAAAAGGTGTCAGAATTTCAAAACCGCTGCGACTGGTACTCCCGACGGTAGGCGCCAATAAGCCCGTCTTGCGTTGATTAAGAAAGGAGAAGTTCATCCATGGAGTGTAAAGAATCGGATATCCCTTGAACTCAACCTGTGCATTCTTGGCAGTACCAGTCTTGCTGTAATCATCCAGTTGCAACTCGGTGGCTTTGATGTACCAGTCATCCACACCCGGAGCGCAAGTCGTGTAGCGGGCATTCAGAAGTCGCTTTTTGTTTTCCCCTTCAAAAAATATCGCTTTCGCATCACCACGGGAATCCCCTGCTTTTCTGTTCAGAGTCTGCGAGTAAGAGGAAGTGTCTTC
This sequence comes from uncultured Methylophilaceae bacterium, assembly GCA_964466095.1. Taxonomy (GTDB): domain Bacteria; phylum Pseudomonadota; class Gammaproteobacteria; order Burkholderiales; family Methylophilaceae; genus CAYXMC01. The sequence continues at coordinate 7,708 of CAYXMC010000024.1, forward strand.
TATATTCTGTCCGTTTAATGGGACTGCCGAGCCGGAAGTCTGTTCGTTCGCATCTACGTAAGCTCTTTGGTTAGCTGCAGCCGCTGCATTCAGTGCGCTTAGCATGGGAAGATTAGTGAACTGATTGCTCATGGTGAAAGATGAATCACGCATTTCACCTACGCTGTCACCCATGCGCATGCGCAGTTCCGGCCCCCAAAGACTACTGTCTTTGAACTCAATGCGCGCATTGCCGATTACGTGCAGCTCTTCATTTTGTACGTCGTAACGAATAGTGTCGCCGTAGATACTTTGGCCTTCACGATGAATTGCCGCATTGCCAATCGCTTTCAGGCTGCGGTCCAGATACACCTGCATGCTGTCACCTTCAAGGATGATTTCATCCTTGGATTGACTCGGATTTTCGGATTTCTTGGCAGGCTTTACAGTGGTTGCGGATTCCTCAGCAGAAGCTGATTGGTAGGACATGCAAACTAGCATGACCAGGAAAGGTATAGGAAGAATTTTTACCATGAACAATCTTTTGTGAATCTGGCCACTGGGCGTGTCTTTCTTAATTGAGTGATAAAATCGCACAAATTTGCGCTTTAATCAATCCATAATTTATACCAAACAATGATTTGGTATTGAATTTTAAAGAGATTTTTAATCTGATTTTACGCTTGACTAGAATATTGAATGAATAACTGGAAAATGGCATGACCGATAGATTGCAAAAGTTGAATGAATGGCTCAGTCAGGAGCTGGCTGGAAATGACTACACCGTTGCCCCGGCATCGGCTGATGCAAGTTTTCGCCGCTATTTTCGCGTTACCTCGAGTGGGCGAACCTTGATTGCGATGGATGCGCCACCGCCACAAGAGGATTGCCGGCCATTTGTGCATGCAGCAGAAGTCATGCTGGCTGCGGGTTTGAATGTGCCCGAAGTGCTGGCGCAGGATATTGAGCAGGGATTTCTCTTGTTGACCGATCTGGGTGATCAAACCTATCTGCAAGCCTTGAATTCAGCTACAGCGCCAGCCTTGTATGCAGATGCCTGCAATGCCTTGGTGAAGTTGCAACTTGCCAGCCAGCCAGATACTTTCCCGCCTTACGATCAGGCACTGCTGACACGAGAGATGCAGTTATTCCCGGATTGGTATGTGACCCAACACCTCGGTAAAACCTTGAGCGAGGAGCAGCAAAGCCTGATGCAAAAAACCTTTGCTATGTTGAATGCCAATATCTTGGCTCAGGGGCAAGTTTATGTGCATCGTGATTACCACTCGCGCAACCTCATGGTGTGCGCACAAAATCCTGGTGTGCTGGATTTTCAGGATGCAGTTTTTGGTGCGATCACTTATGACCTGGTTTCCCTGTTAAAGGATGCTTACATCAATTGGGAAGAAGATCAGGTGCTGGATTGGGCAGTGCGCTACTGGCAGGCCGCTAAAAAAGCCGGTTTGCCTGTGCCAGCCGATATTGCCGATTTTTATCGCGATTTCGAGTGGATGGGTGTGCAACGCCATATCAAGGTTCTAGGTATCTTTGCCCGTCTCTATCATCGTGATGGAAAGGATGGCTATTTGAAGGATATGCCGCTGGTGCTGGATTATCTGCGACGCGCCTGTGCTCGATATATTGAATTGCGCCCATTCTTGCGCTTGGTCGACGAGCTGCATGATATGGAACAACAAGGTGGATACACTTTCTGATGCGGGCGATGATACTGGCAGCAGGTCGTGGTGAGCGCATGCGACCATTGACTGACCACACGCCCAAGCCTTTGCTTGCGGTAGGAGGCAAGGCCTTAATTGTTTGGCATCTGGAACGTTTGGCACAGGCTGGATATACGGAAGTCGTGATTAATCATGCTTATCTTGGCCAGAAAATCGAGGATGCACTGGGGAACGGAGCCGCTTGGGGTGTGTCCATTGAATACTCTCGAGAAGATACAGCATTGGAAACAGCAGGCGGAATTGCCTATGCCTTACCTTTGTTGGGTGGGCAACCATTTTTGGTTGTGAATGGGGATGTTTATACTGAAATGGATTTTGCAAAATTCCGTCACGCTTTGCTGCAGGACAAATTGGCGCATCTTGTGATGGTGGATAATCCACCTCAGCATATCGCAGGAGATTTTGCTTTTGCTGACGGCAAGCTTTCGCTGCGCGATGGGGTCAAATTAACATTTTCCGGCGTGGGGGTGTATCACCCAAGTTTGTTTGACAGTATCGCGTGTGGAGAAGCGGCCAAATTGGCGCCCTTGCTCCGGCAGGCGATTGTAAATGATCGTCTTACAGCAGAGCATCATACCGGTATCTGGCATGACATCGGCACGCCGGAACGTTTGATGGCGCTGGACCGGCAATTAAGTGCGAGATGAAGCGGAAACTTAGAAACGGGATTAATCAATTAATGGTCAGCATCAAGGAATATTTAGAAAGACGACAACGCCTGATTCAAGCGATGGGACGCGGCGTAGCTATCATTCCCACTGCTGCTGAGGCTATTCGCAACCGTGATACGCACTACAGTTATCGATTCGATAGCTATTTTTATTATCTGACTGGCTTCAAGGAACCGGAAGCCGTTGTATTCCTGATTGCAGGTGATCAGCCAAAAAGTATCTTGTTTTGTCGAGATAAAGATATGGAACGGGAAATCTGGGATGGTTTCCGTTATGGCCCGGAAGCGGCAGTCTCTCAGTTTGCTTTTGACGAGGCTTACCCAATTAATCGGTTGGATGAAATAGCTCCTCAATTGCTGGCAAACCAGAGCAAGCTGTTTTTTAGCTTGGGCGCTGATGCTGTTTGGGATTCAAAAGTCACGCAGTGGTTGAATCACCTGCGCACCCAAGCGCGCACTGGGATTACAGCGCCGGATGAAATGGCAGATGTGCGACGACTGCTAGATGAGATGCGACTGATCAAATCTACAGCTGAACTTGATGTGATGCGCCGCGCTGCTGCTATCTCGGCAAAGGCGCATGAGCGCGCGATTTGTCAGGTACGACCGGGCATGATGGAATATGAAGTGGAAGCTGAGCTGCTGCATGAATTCTATAGGGCGGGTAGCCAGTATCCAGCTTATGGCTCTATTGTGGCTGGTGGTGCCAATGCCTGTGTGCTGCATTATGTAGCTAATAATGCCAAGCTTAATGATGGTGATTTGTTGTTGATTGACGCCGGTTGCGAGCTTGATGGGTACGCTTCCGATATTACGCGAACATTCCCGGTCAACGGTAGATTCTCTGCCGCACAAAAAGATATCTATGAACTGGTACTGGCAGCGCAGGCTGCTGCTATTGAACAAGTTCGCCCTGGTAATCACTGGAATGCGCCACACGAGGCTGCGCTGGATGTCCTAGTGCAGGGCTTTATTGATTTTGGTCTATGCAAAGGCAGTAAGGATGCGGTTCTGGAGAGTGGTGATTATCGCCAGTTCTATATGCACCGCACGGGTCATTGGTTGGGTCTCGACGTGCATGATGCCGGAGAGTACAAGTTAGACGGCAGCTGGCGAGCCTTGCAGCCAGGCATGACATTGACGGTGGAGCCCGGATGCTACGTGCGTCCAGCGGATAATGTGCCGGAGCATTTCTGGAATATTGGCATCCGCATTGAGGATGACGCACTGGTAACGGATGATGCTTGTGAAATTATTACAGCCGCCGCTCCCAAAACGGTAGCAGATATTGAGGCATTGAGAAGCGCATGAGTGAAACAGATTTGCTGATCGTCGGTGGTGGCCCTGTCGGGGTGACGTTGGCACTTGCATTGAGTCAGGCGGGTATTCCTTCCACGGTGCTAGAGGCGCGTGAGCCGGGTGCGGGTCAGCAGGATATGCGAGCACTGGCTTTGTCTAGTGGCACACGGCTGATTTTGCAGCAACTCCAAGTGTGGGACGAGCTTGAAACACAAGCAACGGCAATCAATACGATCCATATTTCTCAACGTGGCAGTCTCGGACGCAGTCGATTACGGGCAGAGGAACACGGCTTGCCGGCTTTGGGTTATGTCTTATCTTATGGCGCGTTGATGACTGCTCTGGATAAGCGATTAGCTATCCAGCCCAACATTAATGTCCTATATGAGGCGGAGGTGCTGGCAATTGATCCACAAGCCGAAGCCGCGGAAGTCAATTACGGGCATGCGGGCAAGCAGATTCAGCAGCAGGCAAAGCTTGCCGTGCTGGCAGATGGCGGCAGAAGCTTGGGGGATATTCCCGGCATCAAAAGAGAAACCAAGCATTACGGGCATGATGCATTAGTCACCAAGGTGGTTGCAGAATTGCCACACGACCATATCGCTTATGAGCGCTTCACTCCTATGGGCCCAGTTGCCTTGCTGCCTAATGGTGAGCAGGAGTTCTCTCTGGTCTGGACAGGCAAAGCCGAGATAATCGCCGAAATCATGACATTACCTGACCAAGATTTTCTGCAACAGCTACACCAGCATTTTGGAGATAGAGTTGGGCGTTTCCTGCAGGTTGGTAAACGCATCTCTTTCCCGCTCAAGTTGGCTTATCTGGATCCGGTGACCGCACCGCATTTGGTTGTTATCGGCAATGCAGCACAAACGATGCATCCGGTAGCTGGTCAGGGCTTCAATGTTGGTTTGCGAGACGCCTGGGAGTTGGCGCAGATGATTGCCGGACAATCTCTAGCTACTTGGGGTGCTCCAGAAATGCTGCGAATGTATCAAGCTGGTCGCAAAACGGATACGCAGCGTGGCCTCAAGTTCACGGATTTTCTCGTGAATGTTTTCTCCAATGATTTGATTGGATTAAACGCAATACGTGGCATGAGTCTTGGTGCACTAGATATGCTGCGGCCAGTCAAGCAGCAATTGGTCAGCAAAATGAGCTACGGACCAAGGGGCTAAGAATGCAATACGATATTGTGATTGTGGGCGGGGGGCTGGTTGGTACATCGGCGGCTTTGGCAATGAGTCAGCAGGGTTTCAAGGTTCTGTTGCTTGAAGCGTCAAACAAACCGCAAGTGCAGCCCCCCGATACTTGGGATAGTCGCATTTACGCAATCACGCCGGGAAATGTGGAATGGTTAAAAAGCCTTGATGTCTGGCATCAACTTGATCATGCCCGCGTTTGTTCCATCCAGCAGATGCGGATTTGGGGTGATCAGGCTGCACAGCCTTTGAGTTTTGATGCTTATGAGGCCAAT
>CAYXMC010000025.1:0-12699 GCA_964466095.1 uncultured Methylophilaceae bacterium
TGATCTTGATACCATACTTCTTGTCAAAACCCATTTCAGCAGCAACAACGATAGGGGCACAGTCAGTTAGCGGGATGAAGCCGATCTTGACTTCAGTCAGTTCTGGAGCGTCGGTGCCGGCTGCCCAAGCGCTGTTGCGTAGTTTTTCTGGCACCATGCCGAGCAGGGTGGAGGCGCCCATTACTGCAGCACCAGCGCGAAAAAAGTTACGGCGGCTACTATCAACCGTGTCTTGTTCGGTGCTGCTGATCTTCTTGTCTTCGTTGCTCATTTAATTCTCCTGAAACGTTAAGTGCGTATTCAAAAAGCAAAATAAAAAAGGCGTCCTGCTTGCGGATTAACTCCGTAGCAAGGACGCCTTTGTCCGGTGAGCCGTCTATGGCTCTTAAAACTTTACTGCCTATCAGCCTCTTCCGCCGTTGGAAGAAACTTCGAAAATTCAAACTAGAGCAGCAACTTTGCTGCTTGTACTACTTGCTCTGCCAGCACTGCTAGCTTCACATTCTGTTCCATCGCCATATTTCTTAGCAGGCGATAGGCTTCATCTTCATCTATGCCACGCCGCTTCATCAGCAGGCCTTTGGCTTTTTCTATCACCTTGCGTTCACTGAGCTTGGTGTTGGCCTCATTCAGCTCCAGACGCAAAGCCTTGAATTCCTCAAACCGCGCAACCGCTGCATCCATGATGGGTTTTAACCGTTCATTCGGTATGCCTCCCACCACATAAGCGCTTACGCCGGCACGCGTCGCTTCCCGTATCTTTTGCGTATCGCCATCATGGGTGAACATCACGATAGGCTTTGGTGCATTCTGTCCCATCACAATCAGGTGCTCCAGCGTATCGCGGCTGGGCGACTCGGTATCGATGATGACAATATCGGGTTGCAACTTGCGCACTGCATCATCAAGATTTGCCATGTCTGTCAGATGTGCAATCACTTCGTATCCCGCATCATTGAGGGATTGCTTAAGTGGAGCAGTCCGCTCCATGTGATTGTCTACTAACATTACGCGGAGCATTGCCGACTCAAACCTTGATAATTCGTCTGCATATAAGCAACCAGTGTGCCAGTCGATGTTTAAAAATCGATAAGCCTTTTTTTGATAAGGGAATTTTCCTGAATGTGAATTCAGGAAAAGAGGCTGAAAAGCGTGATTAGTATTGCACTTTTTTTGTGCGAGCGCACCAAGAGACGTGCATGATCTGGCTTAGCGTTTTTTGAGAGAGCAAGAGAAGTTGATGTTTTTGCTGAGCTCCGTATATGCAATCAGGGAGCCGGTTGCTGCGGAGTATGGATGTTCCAGAATGAAGTTAACCAGCTCCATCTGCCGGTCTGAAACCTTCTGGCTGAGTTTTTCTATCCTGCACTGGCAGGCTTGTTCAAGGTCGGGCGCTGTCAGCTTGGTTTTGCATGTCTGCAATTCTTTGTTGATGGTGGTTTGAGTCCAAGGCTGATGATTGCTATCTGAATCGCTGACCTCAGCCCTCAGTTGCGCTAATAGTTGATACATGAATTCCAGGCTGTGATGCAAATCAGAAAGCGGCTTGTTGCCATCGTTGCTGGCGGTATAGCTATTTGTGTATTGGTATGGCGTGCTAACCAAATGGCTTTCGGGAATGCTGTAACCTTGGGCGCCGAGCAATATCCGTTTCGCAGGATTTTTATCAAGGTAGGCGTTCACCTCGTCCAGATCATTCTGGGGTAACTCAAGTTGCATGTTGAGTTCACAGCGACCTTCAACTGACTTGGGCGAGACAAAAGCCAGCTTGATTTTTCCGTCCTCCCATCCATGTCTGAAACTGGGGGCATTTTCCAGTAGCTTGCTTGCTTCTTTCATCTGCAAATTCTTCAGCCCATTTTCGTCATCACAAGCCAGTGTGATCTGGCTGGTTGAAATCAAAAACGCTGCAATCCATGCTTTATTCATCTTTTGCTAACTCTCCGAAATCCTGAGCATAGGAGCGATGAATGTGAAATTGGTTCTTGAGCTGGCTTATGCAGCTATTCAGACGTTTCTGTATCCATCAATCCATCAAACTGGAGTTTGGCTAATCGGGAATATAAGCCGCCTTGTTGCCTTAGCTCATCAGGTGTTCCGGTTTCCACGATACGCCCATGTTCCATCACGATAATACGGTCAGCTTTTTGCACGGTGGCCAGACGATGGGCGATCATCAGCGTAGTGCGGCCTTGCATCGCGGCATTCAGGCCTTGTTGCACTAGTATTTCCGATTCGGCGTCCAGTGCGCTGGTGGCTTCATCCAGCAGCAGTACTGGCGCATCCTTGAGGATGGCGCGGGCGATGGCGATGCGCTGTCGCTGCCCACCAGAAAGGCGTGTGCCACGCTCTCCTAAAAATGTCTCGTAGCCTTGTGGCAGATGGCGTACAAATTCATCCACCTGTGCTGCCTTGGCGGCGACCATGACTTCTGCATCAGTGGCATATGGCCTGCCATAGCGTATGTTCTCCATAGCGCTGGCGGAAAAAATCACTGGCTCCTGCGCTACCACAGCAATCATGCTGCGCAAGTCTTCCAGGGCCAGTTCGCGGGTGTCTTGCCCATTGAGTGTGATACTGCCATCTTGTGCGTCGTAAAACCTCAGCAGCAACTGAAATAGCGTTGTTTTGCCAGCCCCCGAGGGGCCGACCAATGCGATGGTTTCTCCACTGCTGATATCAAGTGTGACATGGTCCAGCGCCTTGATTTGGGGCCTTGAGGGATAGCTGAAGCTAATGTTGTCGAGTTTGATGGCAGCCTGTTTTGTCTGTTTCAGTGGCAGAGGCTGAGCCACCTGCTGAATATTCGGTTTTGTGTGCAAGAGTTCAAGCAAGCGCTCTGTTGCGCCTGCTGCGCGCATGACATCCCCCCATACTTCGGCCATGGTGCCCACACTGCCAGCCACCATCGCGGCATATAAAATGAACGAGGCCAGTTCACCCCCAGTCATCGCCCCACTGCTGACCTGACGCGCGCCAACCCACAACACAAAGATGATTGAACCCATCACGGCTGTGATTACCAGCGCAGTCATGGCTGCCCGAACGCGTATGCGCTTGATGGCAGTGAGAAAGCTCAATTCCGTGCTTTTCTGGTAACGACCTATCTCTCGCTGCTCCTGAGTATAGGATTGCACGGTAGGCATGGCATTCAGTATCTCGCCAGCCAGAGCAGAACTGTCGGCAATTCTGTCTTGCGATTCACGCGATAGTTTTCGCACCGAACGGCCAATTAACAAGATCGGTAGTATCAGCAATAACATCAGCCCGACATTGAGCGAGAACAGGTAAAAGCTGGTGACGGCCAGCATAACCATGCCGCCGACAAACTGGAAAAAGCTGCGCAACCCCATGGAGGCAGAGCTGCCTACTACTGTCTGGATAAGCGTCGTGTCGCCGGTCAGGCGTGAAAGGACTTCTCCGGTTTGCAAAGTTTCAAAAAACTGGGGCGATTGCGTTAGCACGCGGCCATAAACAGCGCTGCGCAAATCGGCCGTGACGCGTTCACCTATCCATGAAACCGTGAAATAGCGCAGCGCCACCATGATGGCCCAAAAGCATGCCAGACCAAACAGCAGGCCAAAATGACCATTCAATCCCAGTTGGCTAGCAAATCCGCTGGTTCTGGCTGGCGCAGTGCCAAAGCCGAAATCAATCAGGTCGCGAAATGCCAGAGGCACCAGCAGCAAGGTGGCAGAGGCCAGACTGAGCAGAATGAAGGCAATCAATATCTGCAAGCGATAAGGGCGCAGGAATGGCCAGATATCGCGAATCGAGGAAATGCGACGGGCTGGGGCTGAGTTTTGAGTGGTCATGGCGACTGCAAAATTTTCTGGTAATTGATGTTATCAGTAATCAAGACCCGCCAAACTCTGAATTTGTTCAGCTGGAAATGAATGGCAATAAAAAAGCACACGCTTTTGACGTGTGCTTTTTTGCAACCAGATCCTAATTAGAAGTTGGCAATCAGTGTCAGGCGTGCCGCGGTTGGCGAGCCTGGGGTGATGTTGTCGTTAGTGTGAGCATAGAGGTAATACTCTTTGTTAAAGAGGTTTTCTACGTTCAGTTGCAGGCGCAGGTTCTTGTCCAGCTTGGCGTAGATGGCACCATCAAAGCGGGTGTAGCCTGGCAATACAACAGAGTTTGCTGCTGTCGGGGTGACAGCATACATATCACTACGGCTGATCAAGCCAAGCGCAGCACCCCAAGTTTCGTTAATGTTGTAACGATTCCATAAGGACAAGGTTTCTCTTGGTACTTGGCCCACGGTAGTGCCAGACAGGATGTCGTTGGCATTAGGCACGTTGTTGGCTGCTGTGAACTGGGTCTCGCTGACTTCAGCTTTCTGATTGGCATAGCCGCCAAACACGCTCCACTTGGAAGTGATCTGTCCAGTGACACCCAGTTCAAAACCTTTGGTTTCTGTACCATCAAGCAGGATCTGGGTAGTCGGGTCGTTTGGGTTGGTGATAGCCTGTTTCAGTCTATCCAGCTTGTAGACGGCAGCTGTCAAGGAAAGCGCAGGTGTCACATCCCACTTTGCGCCGATTTCCTTGTTAATAAATTTTTCCGGATCGAAGTTACTGTTGGCTGGTGCCAGACTGCCTAACTGGTCGCCACCGCGTGGTACATAGGTTTGGGTGTAGCTGGTGTACAGCGAGACTTGTTCGACAGGTTTATAGATCAAGCCAGCACGTGGAGAGAAGAGGTCGTCACCAGTTTTGATATAAACATCATTAGCTGGTGTGGTTGGGCGCTTGTTATGGAAATCCATTTCAAAGCGGTCATAACGCAGACCTAGCACAGCTTGCCATTTTTCAGTCAGCTTGATCTGATCCTGAAAGTAAACAGCCATTATGTCAGCAGTGCTGGTATTGAATGCACGGTTGATTGGCGCACCAGTGGTTGGGTTGAAATAAGTAAATGTTACTGGCAGCACACTTCTTGGATTAAATCCCGAAACGGATTCACTCGTTGCAAATGTACCGGCATTATTAAAAAAGCCATCCAGACGCAGGTTGGAAGTGTGCTGGCGACCGACTTCCAAACCAGCCAGTAACTCGTGCTTGATGCTGCCTGTCATGGCGGTGTAGAGCACGTCAGTCTGGTTGAAGAAGTTTTGGCGCTGTGTGTCCTGATTGTAGGCAGCAAGGTTCAAATTACCGGTAGCTGCATCAACTGAACCATTTGCAAATACGTTCTGGTAGAACTTGTCGTATTCGGCATAGCGGGTACGATTGCGTAAGGTAATGCCGTTCTCAAATGCATGTTCAAGCAATGCTGAGTAAGACTGAACTTCGGTGCCGGTCGGGCTGTTCTTGGCATCGCCGAAGAAAGTGGACTCATTAGTGTCAAATGGGCGGCGGTTTAGTTGCGGTGCAGCCAGTGTGCCAGCAGGGCCAATACGCAAAGAGGGAATGCCTCGGTCAGCAATACGGTCATCCTTGAAATATTCAGCACTCAAAACCACTTTGGTGCGGTCTGTCGGCAACAAGGTCAGTGTCGGATTGATGCCGTGGCGTTGCAGCTCTACGCCATCACGATAGCTACCGCTATCTTCCACCATCGCGTTGATACGGAATGAAGCTACATCATTGATCGGCTGGTTCACATCAATGGTGGTACGCTTCTGATCGTAAGAGCCGAATTGTACGGTTAGCTCGCGAATCGGGTTCCAGCCTGCTTCCTTGCTGACACGGTTGATCACGCCACCTGCACCGCCGCGACCGAAGATCATGCCATTGGCACCTTTGAGTACTTCAACGCGCTCGATATTGTAGAGATCGCGGTAATACTGGGTGTCATCACGCACGCCATCAATAAAAAAGTCACCAGTCGTAGTCTGACCACGGAATATAAAGGTTTCGCGGTTGCCTTCGCCTTGTGCAGTGCCCACGCCGGGGGTGTAACGAATCACATCGCCCAGATTTTGCACGGCCTGATCTTTCATCAATTCTTGCGGCATGATGGTGATGGATTGGGGAATATCAATCAGTGGCGTATCGGTTTTGGTGGCGGTAGAGGTGCGTTTAACCTGATAGCCTTCTTCTACCTGTACTTTCTTTGCAGAGACATTCACTTCCGGCAGGGTCAGGGTTTCCTTGCTGGTGCTGGTTTCTGCGTGGGCAGCTATGCTGCTGAATGCTAGGCTGGCTAATGCTGCCTGAACGGCTAATTTCAATAAATTCGGTAATACAATTTCAGTATTGTTGCGGTGAGACATACAAACTTTTCTTTCTAGGCCAGAAGATGAATATGAATAAAAACGAGAATGGTTCGCAATTGTAAATAACTGTAAAGAGTTAGTTCAACAGTCATTTGTTAAAACCTACTGTGAATGGGGATAAATGGGGCTGTGCTGTTGTTTTTAAGCAACAAATGATGATTCTCTGTAAAATCGAACTTTTGTTTCAAATCAGCAAGAAGATTCAAGATGTCCGAACATAAGGTTGACGTATTGTTGGTGGGTGGTGGCGTCATGAGTGCCACGCTGGGTGCCATGTTGATGCAACTGGACCCCACCCTGAAAGTGACCATGGTTGAGCGCCTGAGCGAAGTGGCACATGAGAGCACTTCGGGCTGGAACAACGCTGGCACCGGTCATGCAGGGTACTGTGAGCTGAACTACACACCGCAGGATTCCAGCGGCAAAGTCAGCATCAATCGTGCACTCGCTATTAACTCAGCTTTTGAAGTTTCTCTACAGTTTTGGTCGTATCTGGTAGAACAGAACGCATTACCCGACCCTAAACAGTTCATTAATTCCACACCGCATGCAAGCTTTGTCTGGGGTGCTGAAGATGTGGCCTTTTTACGCCAGCGGCATCAGTTGTTGAGTCAGCATCATTTGTTTGCGGATATGGAATATAGCGAAAGTGCCCCAGAAATCGCCGAATGGATGCCTCTGGTCATGCAAGAGCGCAAGGCTGGAGAGCCAGTTGCGGCAACTCGTGTGCGCTATGGCTCGGATGTGGATTTTGGCGCCTTGACTCGCAATATGGTAACTGGCTTGCAAGCTTCGCCAAATTTCCAGCTCTTGCTTAATCATCCGGTCAAGCGCCTGAAAAAACTGAAGAACGGTCGCTGGCATGTCGGATTGCAGGACAAGCTCAGTGGTAAGAAGCAAACGATCGAAGCAGGGTTTGTATTCCTTGGCGCGGGAGGCGGTGCCTTACCATTGCTACAAAAATCCGGTATCCCGGAAGGCAAGGGTTACGGCGGTTTTCCGGTTAGCGGTCAGTGGCTGGTTTGCAAGAATCCGCAAGTCGTCAGTCAGCACAATGCCAAGGTTTATGGCAAAGCGCCGCTGGGAGCGCCACCAATGTCAGTACCTCATCTGGATACGCGTTTTATCAATGGTGAACCTGCCTTGTTGTTTGGGCCTTATGCCGGTTTTACTACCAAGTTCCTTAAAAAAGGTTCGTTCCTGGACCTGCTGCGCTCAGTCAAACCGAGTAACCTCAAGCCTATGCTCAAGGCCAGCCTGCATAATATGGATCTGACCCGCTATCTGGTGGGTGAAGTGTTTCAGTCGCATGAGGAGCGGGTGGCTGCATTGCGCAATTTTTACCCGCAAGCCAGCGCCGATGAATGGCATCTGGCAGTGGCTGGTCAGCGTGTGCAGATCATCAAAAAATGTGATGAAAAAGGTGGCAAACTGGAGTTCGGTACTGAAATCGTCTCTGCGGCAGATGGCTCTTTGGCGGCCTTGCTGGGTGCTTCTCCCGGCGCATCCACTTCTGTGCAGGCCATGATAGATGTGATTGAACGCTGTTTTTCTTCACGCATGCAGTCAGCCGAGTGGCAGACCCGGATGCGCGATATGGTGCCTTCCTACGGTCAGTCTCTGGTGGAAGATGCAAGCCTGCTGGCAGAGGTGCGCAAGAGAACGCTGGCGACCTTGCAGCTTTAAAATTATTCTGTTATTTCAGATATTTGGTACAAAATAAGAAAACACATAATCCAACTGGTGGGTGGCAATGAGCAAAATCCTTAAATCTCTGATCTGGCTGGCAGTTGCAATCATAGGTGCAGCTGCTGTGGGTGGCATTGCCATTAATCGTGGCGAGAGTATCAATGCCTTGTGGTTTATTGCCGCAGCGCTTAGCGTGTATGCGATCGCTTACAGGTTTTACTCAGCCTGGATCGCCACAAAGGTACTGGTGATTGATGAAACCCGCGCTACGCCAGCAGAGCGTCTGGATAACGGTCGTGACTATGTGCCAACTAACAGATGGATCGTTTTTGGGCACCATTTTGCAGCAATCGCCGGCCCTGGTCCGCTGGTTGGCCCTACGCTGGCAGCCCAGTTTGGTTACCTGCCCGGTACATTGTGGATATTATTCGGCGCCGTACTGGGTGGCTGCGTGCAGGATATGGTGACCTTATTCCTTTCCACCCGCCGCAACGGCAAATCCCTAGGCCAGATGGCGCGGGAAGAATTAGGAGCCGTGGGCGGCTCGGCAGCGCTGATTGGTACTTTTGCCATCATGATCATTCTGATTGCGGTGCTTGGTCTGGTTGTCGTCAATGCCATGAAGCATAGCCCATGGGCGACTTCCACAGTTGCGGCAACGATTCCTATCGCCATGATTGTTGGCCTTTACATGCGTAATTTCCGTCCGGGCAAGGTGCTGGAAGCCTCAGCCTTGGGCGTTGTTCTGTTATTGCTGGCCGTGGTTGGCGGTGGCTGGATAGATCATCACGAAAGCCTGCGCGTGATCTTCGATCACGAAGGGCTGACTTTGGCGTGGTGGATCATCGCTTATGGCTTTGCTGCAGCTATTTTGCCAGTCTGGCTCTTGCTGGCGCCGCGGGACTACCTCTCCACCTTTATGAAGCTGGGTACCGTGATCGCATTGGCAATTGCCATCATCATCCTGCGTCCAGATGTGCAGATGCCTGCGCTGACACAATTTGTAGATGGTACCGGCCCGATTTTTGGTGGCAAGCTGTTCCCGTTTGTCTTCATAACTATCGCCTGCGGCGCTATTTCCGGTTTTCACTCGCTGATCGCCTCAGGTACTACCCCCAAGTTGCTCGAAAATGAACGTGATATCCGCATGATTGGTTATGGTGCCATGCTGCTGGAGTCTTTCGTTGCCATCATGGCGATGATTGCTGCTACCGTGCTGGAACCCGGCGTGTTCTTCGCTATCAACAGCCCGGCGGGTGTGGTGGGAAAAGAGGCCGTAGATGCTGTCGCCAAGATTAGTAGCTGGGGCTTTCCGGTCACGGTCGAGCAGATGGAATTGCTGGCGAAGGAGATGGGTGAATCCACCCTGTTTGCTCGCACTGGCGGTGCTCCATCTTTGGCAGTGGGCATGGCCAGCATTTTTGGCAGTGCCTTTGGTCAAGGCATGCTAGCGCTTTGGTATCACTTCGCCATCATGTTCGAAGCAATCTTCATACTCACCACACTTGATGCAGGCACCCGCGTTGGCCGTTTTATGTTGCAGGACATGTTGGGCAATATCTGGCCCAAGCTCGGTAATACTTCCTGGTATCCTTCTGTGTTGCTCACCAGTGCGCTGGTGGTCGCCGGCTGGGGCTATTTCCTTTATATCGGTGTTATCGACCCCAATGGTGGCGTTAACATCCTCTGGCCGCTGTTTGGTATCGCCAACCAGATGCTGGCCGCGATTGCGCTCTCTGTGGCTACCGGCATCCTCATCAAATCCGGCAAGCATCGCTATGCCTGGGTCACCGGCCTGCCACTGGCCTGGCTGATTACCATCACCTCTACTGCTGCCTGGCAAAAAATCTTCAGTGATGATGTGAGAGTTGGTTTCTTTGCTGCGGCCAATGATATGGCAGCCAAGCTAGCTGCTGGTGCCTTGCCACCGGAAAAAGCGGCCGTGGCACCGCAGCTGATCTTCAATCAGCATCTGGATGCCTGGCTAACCATTTTCTTCGTAGTGGTGCTGTGGGTTGTGGTGCTCGATATGCTGCGAGTGGTGTATTGCTATCTGGTTGGCAAGCCTTTGCCGCAATCTTCAGAAGCGCCCTACGAAAAAACCAGGCTGGGAGTCGCCAGCTAATGTTCGCCCGCCTCAAAAAGTTGTGGCAGACCATACGCCGCTTGTCTGGCGATGATGCCTATGAGCGCTATTTGCAGCACCATGCCGAGCATCACGTGGAAGAGCCGCCGCTGAGTAGGGAGGAGTTTTTCAAGCAGTGGCAGGATTCCAAATGGAAAGGCGTCAAGCGCTGTTGTTAGGCAAAATCTGCAGCGCAGCCCAACTACGGCGTTGCGCGGTGCTCGTATGTTCGCCTATGCAGAGATATGTCTCACATCCTGTGCGCCGTGCGCCTTGTATTTCAACTGCTCGCGACGGTTTTGATTGAGCTGAGTAGGGTGCGCAGACCTCTGCTTGCGCGGCTCATGCATGAATACTGAAAAACCATAGCCGACTTGGCAATCTTATGATTCGTCACTATTGGGGTTGCTTCGCTTTGTTTGAAATGACCTATGCCCTGCGAGGCAATATCCATGCGCCTCACCAGCCTGCTCTGAGAAGCAATAACGGCGCGCTTTCCAGAGGCTTGGTTCTAGTTGCTTGATTTGAACTTAATGCGGTGTGTATCTCTCTAGCAAGTTTTGGGAGCACAAATTCAATTGATTTCTGAATCTGATATCAGCCGTATTGTTGAAATGGCCTGGGAAGACAGAACCCCGTTTGAGGCGATAGAAGTTCAGTTTGGCTTGAATGAGGCTGCGGTCATTGCCTTGATGCGTAGTCAGATGAAAGCCTCATCTTTTCGCATGTGGCGTGCGCGCATGCATGGGCGCACCACCAAGCATCTCAAGATTCGCAGTGCCGCAGTTTCAAGGCATAAAGCCAGCCATCGCGTTAAGCAGTTTTAGCTTTGTTGCACCAATAAAACATTACCACCCCCGCAAGCACCATAGGCAAGCTCAGCCATTGGCCCATGCTCAAGCCTAGCGAGAGCAGGCCAAGGTAGCCGTCAGGTTCGCGTGTGAATTCGATCAGGAAGCGGAAGCTGCCGTAGCCGATGAGGAACAACGCAGATACGGTGCCGCTGGCTCTTGGTTTGCTGGAATAAATCCACAGCATGAGGAAAAGAACGATGCCTTCCAGCCCGAATTCGTAAAGTTGTGACGGGTGGCGTGGAATGTTGTCTACCAAGGGGAATATCATGCCCCAATCACTGTCTGTGGGCCGGCCCCATAGTTCTCCGTTGATGAAGTTGCCCATGCGCCCTGCACCTAGTCCGACAGGCACTAGCGGTGCAACGAAATCCATGATGGCCAGCCAGTTCTGACGATATTTGCGGGCGAAGAACACCATGGCAACCAGCACACCAAGAAAGCCGCCATGGAAAGACATGCCGCCTTGCCAGAGGTAGAACACTTCTAGCGGGTGTTGTAGATAATAGCTGTGTTGGTAAAACAATATATAGCCGAGGCGCCCGCCGAGTATCACGCCCAATGCGCCAAAAAACAGGGCATCATCCAGCATTTCTGCTGTCCAACTTTGCCAGCCTTGATGTTTGATTTTCCACTTGCCCAAGCCCAGAAATGCGAGGAAACCGGTGAGATACATTAGGCCATACCAGTGGATACTGAGCGGCCCGATGGCGATGGCAACAGGGTCAAATTGTGGGTGGGTGAACATGAGTTGGCGGCGGGAATGAGTTAGAATGATGAAATTATACGGTTTTATTGAAGAAGGTTTGAGGTTTTACCATGCCAGAATATCGTTCCAGAACTACCACCCATGGCCGCAATATGGCAGGCGCTCGCGCCCTGTGGCGTGCTACCGGCATGAAGGAAGATGATTTTAGCAAGCCAATTATTGCGATTGCCAATTCGTTTACTCAGTTTGTGCCTGGCCATGTGCATTTAAAGGATTTGGGTCAGCTGGTAGCGCGCGAGATCGAGCGCGCTGGTGGCGTTGCCAAGGAATTCAATACGATCGCCGTGGATGACGGCATTGCTATGGGTCATGGTGGCATGCTTTACAGTCTGCCAAGCCGCGATCTGATAGCAGACAGCGTGGAATACATGGTCAATGCCCACTGTGCTGATGCCTTGGTGTGTATTTCTAACTGTGACAAGATTACCCCGGGTATGCTGATGGCGGCGTTGCGCCTCAATATCCCGGTTGTATTCGTCTCTGGCGGCCCGATGGAAGCAGGCAAGGTGAACTGGAACGGCCAGATTCGCAAACTGGATCTGGTAGATGCGATGGTAGAAGCTGCCGATAGTCATGTCAGCGATGAGGAGGTGGCAGCTGTAGAGCGCTCTGCCTGCCCAACTTGCGGTTCCTGTTCCGGCATGTTTACTGCCAACTCCATGAACTGCCTGACTGAAGCACTGGGTTTGAGTCTGCCAGGCAATGGCTCTACATTAGCGACCCATGCCGCCCGCAAAGAGCTTTTCCTTAAGGCCGGCCGCCTGATTGTGGAGATTGCCAAGCGTTATTACGAGCTGGACGATGCGAGTGTCTTGCCACGTGCGGTTGCCAATTTTCAGGCGTTTGAAAACGCAATGAGCCTGGATGTGGCGATGGGCGGTTCTACCAACACGGTACTGCATTTGTTGGCTGCTGCGCATGAGGCTGGTGTCAATTTCACCATGGCTGATATTGACCGCATCTCGCGTAATGTGCCTTGCGTATGCAAGGTGGCGCCTGCTACTTCCAAATACCACATGGAAGACGTCCATCGTGCTGG
>CAYXMC010000026.1:0-12553 GCA_964466095.1 uncultured Methylophilaceae bacterium
GAATCTGCTACAAGCGAAGGCCCAGTTATTGCAGGCCAAGGCTCAGTTGCAGGAAGCGCGTCTGAATCTTAATTATGCCAATATCAAAGCACCCAGTAGTGGTGTGACTGGCCGTGCCTTGAAGCAGGAAGGTGCGTTGGTAACCAGTAGTGATAGCCTGGTAACAACTCTGACACAACTAGATCCACTCTACGTGAGCTTCAGTGTTGGTGATGGCGAGCGCCAGCGCATGGAGCAGGAGATTGCAGATGGCAAACTGGAGGTGACCAAGGGCGGCCTCAAGGTACGCCTGTTGCAACGTGACGGTACGCCATTGGGCAACGGTGGCAAAATCAACTTTACATCGCCGAATGTGAGCAACCAGACCGGCACTGTGGAAATGCGTGCTACTTTGCCTAACCCTAATCTCAAGCTGAAAAGTGGCATTTTTGTCAAAGTGGTGATGGAAGGTCTAGAGCGTAAGAATGCTATCGCCATTCCACAACGCGCCGTACTGGAGGGACCAAACAGCAAGATTGTGATGGTGGTGGATAAGGATAAGGAAGGCAACCCGATTGCCAATCCGCGTCCAATAGAAGTGGCGGAATGGACAGTGTCTGCGAATGGTGAAAAGAACTGGGTGGTTCGAAGTGGCCTGAATGTTGGTGATCAGGTGATTACCGAAGGTTTGATGAAGCTGCGTCCAGGTGCTCCTATTAATCTGAGCCAGGCAGATACTGCCAGCAAGAAAAACTAATCAAGGCCACTTAACATGAAATTCTCTCGTTTTTTCATACACCGGCCTATTTTCGCCGCAGTATTATCAATATTCATTTTGATTGCCGGTCTGGCAGCAATGAAAAGCCTGCCCATTGCGCAGTATCCGGAAATCGCGCCACCTGAGGTCTTGGTGCGTGCTGTCTACCCGGGTGCTTCTGCCCAAGTGCTAGAGCAGACGGTAGCTGCTGTGCTGGAAAGCCAGATTAACGGTGTCGAGCATATGATGTATATGCACTCAACGTCATCTTCCAGCGGTGTGCTGGAAATTCATATTACATTTGATATTGGAGCAGATGCTGATCAGGCTGCCCTTAACGTTAATAATCGCGTTAAGCAGGTGGAAGCGAAGTTGCCGGAAGAAGTTCGTCGTCAAGGGGTGACCGTAGAAAAAGGTTCATCATCTTTTCTACAGGTGATTGCTTTCTATTCGCCAGATGGTTCAATGAACGATCTGCAAACCAGTAACTACGTTACGTTGAATGTACTGGACAGAATTAAGCGTATCCCCGGTACGACCAACGTACAGATATTCGGCGCCAAGGATTACGCCATGCGCATCTGGTTAAAGCCGGACCGTATGGCACAGCTCGGTGTTTCTGTGGCGGAGATTACTGATGCAATCAGAAGTCAGAATGCGCAATTTGCACCGGGCAAGATCGGTCAGAGCCCAAATGGTGGCGGTCAGGATCTGGTCTATACGATTACTACACAAGGGCGATTATCTGACGTTAAATCGTTTGAAGATATCATCGTCCGTTCAGCCTCTGCTGGTCAGCAAGTAAGGCTCAAAGATATTGCTCGAGTAGAACTTGGTGCCAAGGATTATGACTTTATCGGAAGAGTGAATGGCAAGCCTTCAACGCTGGTTGGTGTTTTCCTGCAGCCGGGTGCCAACGCTCTGGGCGTGGCAGAAGAGGTTAACAAGACCGTGGCCGAACTGGCAGAAGCTTTTCCGCCTGGCTTGGAACGTGCAGTGGTATATGACACAACACGATTTGTGAAAGTATCCATACGTGAAGTGGTCAAAACCTTGGCAGAAGCCATGGTATTGGTATTTTTAGTGGTCTGGCTGTTCCTGCAAAACCTGCGGGCGACCCTGATCCCAACGCTGGCTGTGCCGGTTTCCTTGATTGGTACTTTTGCAGGTCTGTATATGCTGGGCTACACCATCAATACACTGACGCTGTTTGGCATGGTGCTTTCCATCGGTATCGTGGTGGATGATGCGATTGTCGTGCTAGAAAATGCAGAACGCCTGATGCAGGAGCATGGCATGACGCCGAAGGCGGCAGCGATCGAGGCAATGCGTGAAGTAACGAGTCCGGTAATTGCGATCATGCTGGTGCTGATTTCCGTATTTGTGCCAATTGCCTTTATCGGCGGGCTGGCGGGTGAGCTGTATCGTCAGTTTGCGATTACTGTTTCTATCTCAGTGTTGATCTCTGGAATTGTGGCGTTGACGTTAACGCCTGCACTTTGCGCAGTCATTTTGCGTCCCGAACATAAAGCGCCTAATGCATTTTTCCGTGGTTTTAATCGCTTTTTTGGATGGTTGACTAGTCACTACACCTCTGGTGTGGCATGGATGCTGAAGCGAACTGCTGTTGGTATTCTGTTGTTTGCCCTGATGATCGCCGCTACCTGGCAGCTTTGGCGCATGACGCCAACTTCCCTTGTGCCAGATGAAGATCAGGGTTACTACATCTCGGCGGTCTTCCTGCCAGATGGGTCTAGCCTAGAACGCACTGATGAAGTGGTGACTAAAGTAACGGATGTCATCAAGTCTAACGATGCCAATGAATATGCGGTCGCATTTACCGGTATGGATTTTCTTGGGGGATCCTTCAAGAGTAATGCTGCTACCGTGTTTGCCTCGCAGAAACACTGGGATGACCGCAATCAGCCCAGCCAGGCACTGGTTGGCGAGTTTTACGGCAAGACCGCAGGTATCAAGGAAGGTCTGGCGCTGGCATTCAATCCACCAGCTATCTTCGGTTTGGGTAACTCAGGTGGTTTCGAAGTCTTTATCCAGAACCGTGGAGAAGGCGGCCCGGAAAGGCTTAACGAGGTTACACAGCAATTCCTGGCCAAGGCAGCGCAAGACCCGAGTTTTGCATTCGTGCAAACCTTGTGGCGTGCAAACACCCCACAGCTTTTCATTGATGTAGATCGGTCACACGCGGCGGCATTAGGTGTGAACTTGAATGAGGCCTTCAATACACTTTCAGCTACATTGGGTACCCTATATGTGAATGACTTTAACAAGTACGGCCGTACTTGGCAGGTGTTGCTGTCTGCTGACAGTGAGTATCGCAAGAAGCCAGAAGACATTACCCAGCTGCACGTACGAAGCCAGAACGGACAAATGGTGCCTTTGTCGGCCTTTACAACGGTGAAATTTAGCACCGGGCCTGAAACGCTGGACAGATTCAATAACCTGCCAGCTGTGAAGATTCTTGGCTCTGGCGTGCCGGGCATTAGCTCTGGTGAAGTCATCAAGAAGGTTGAGAAAATGATGAAGGAGGTTCTGCCCCCAGACTTTACCTATGAGTGGAGTGGTGCGTCTTATCAGGAGAAACGCTCTACCGGCGCTTCTGGTATAGCGCTTGGGCTGGCCGTGGTCATGATGTTCTTTATTCTGGCTGCTTTGTATGAGCGCTGGACCTTGCCGTTTGCTGTATTGCTGGCTTTGCCATTCGGTTTGTTTGGCGCACTGGCCATGATCTGGGTGCGTAATCTGGCATTTGCATTCTTTTTACCAGGTGTACCTATCCCGCCGCTAACCAATGACGTGTACTTCCAGATTGGCCTGGTTACCTTACTCGGTTTGGCAGCAAAGAACGCGATCCTGATTGTGGAATTTGCCATTATGAAACAGCAGGAAGGTATGGCTGCGCTGGAGGCGGTGAAAGAAGCGGCAAGGCTGCGCTTCCGTCCTATCCTGATGACTTCATTGGCATTCATTCTGGGTGTGGTTCCATTGGCCTTCTCTCATGGCGCTGGTGCAGGTGGTCGCACATCTGTAGGTACTGGTGTAATGGGAGGTATGCTGGCAGCTACTTTCCTTGCGGTGTTTTTTGTACCCTTGTTCTACAAGCTGATTGCCAATCGCAACCCGCCGCCAATGCCGCATAGTCAGGATGATGAAGAGGACATGCGTGATGCAGAGAAGTATGGAGTGAAAAAAGTATGAAAAAGCATTTAGTCTTGCTGGCTGCGAGTGTTGCCCTGCTCAATGGCTGCGTGCTGGTTGAGCAGTACAAAAAAATGAATGCGCCTTATGCCGCGCCACAAAGCGAATTGCCTGAAGTCTGGCAGCGCAAGGCGGATGCGCTGCCGGCAGGCAGCCAAGGACGCGACTGGTGGAGGCTCTATCAGGACCCGGTGCTAGACGCATTGATTGCTGAAGCGCAGACACATAACCATGACTTGCAGGCCGCTGCGGCGCGTATTCTGGAAGCGGAGGCACAGTTCGGGATCACCGATGCCAATCGCTATCCGGTAGTGACTGCAAATGCTATAGGCGCGCGCACAGGGAGATCACTAGTCACTGTTCCACCCTTCCCAACTAGCGTATTTCCTCGCAGCACCAATGATGCAAA
The DNA here is from genome assembly GCA_964466095.1 of uncultured Methylophilaceae bacterium. Lineage (GTDB taxonomy): Bacteria > Pseudomonadota > Gammaproteobacteria > Burkholderiales > Methylophilaceae > CAYXMC01. The sequence goes on from CAYXMC010000026.1 coordinate 4,362, forward strand.
GTTCGCATTTAATGCCAGTTATGAGCTTGACCTCTGGGGCAAGTATCGTCGTGCCAGCGAAGCTGCAAGAGCTCAGCTACTAGCTGCGAAATCAGCACGCGATACGGTGCAATTGACACTTGAAGCGAGTGTGGCTCAGCAGTATTTTAATTTGATAGCAGCTGATGCCGCGGTAGAAACCAGCAAGCAGGTGATGCAAACGCGTAGTGATGCCTTAGATTTGATGAAGCTTCGTAGCGAAGCGGGTGCTAACTCTGATTACGAAGTGCGTCAGGCAGAAGCCGAGCTGGCTGCAGTCGAGTCGCAGCATGCTGCTAATTTGCAGAATCAGGAAGCGGTGGAAGCTGCGTTGGTTGTATTGCTGGGTCGTAGTCCGCGCGATATTACACAAGGGGTAGTTGCGCGTGGCAAGTTGACCCCTACCCAAGCTTTGTGGGTGCCGGATGGCTTGCCTTCCGATATGTTGCTGCACAGGCCGGATATTGTTGCGGCTGAGCAAAAGCTGATTGCCGAGCATGCCAATATTGCCGTGGCGCGTGCTGAGTATTTTCCCAGCATAACGCTGACAGCTTATCTGGGGTCGCAAAGCGGCACACTGGGTAATCTGTTTAGTGCAAATTCCGGCATCTTTCAGTTTGCTGCCGGCTTGGCACAGCCTATCTTTAATGCAGGTCGTTTGGAGTTTAGGGTAAAAGCAGCGGAGGCCAGGCGTGAGCAGGCGCTTGCCAACTATCGCCAGACGGTTGCTAATGCATTCAAGGATGTGCGCGATGCTATCAATGCACAGACTGCAGCGCAGTCCAGACTTGATGCCGAGTCTAAGCGGGTAACTGCCTTGCAAGAAACCAAACGTCTGGCTGATCTTAGATTTGATGCAGGCTTGTTGAGCAGACTGGAGGTTTTGGATGCTGATCGTCAGTTATTGCAGGCTAGGTTGGCCCAGATTGATGCACAAAACAGCCAGCGGGCAGCTGTGGTCAGTCTGTTCAAAGCCTTGGGTGGTGGCTGGCAGCAAGCGGAGGTTAATCGCTAAGCTGGCTTTTGACCGCGCTCGATTACCACGCCGAGCGCTTTCAGCCCCGGCAAGATGCCAGGCTTGGCGACTCGGATTTTTACCCAGGGAGCCTTGAATTCATTAAGAATGATCTGGCAGATATGCTCTGCCAGAGCTTCCACTAGTCTGAAGCTTTTTTCTGCCAATGTGGCACGTATACGGGCTACAACCTGCCCGTAATCTATGGTGTCGTCGATTTCATCGGTCTGGCAGCTCCGGTTATGTGGCATCGCAATCTCCAGATCGAGTACGATGGTCTGTGTCACCATGCGCTCCCAATCTGGCACCCCCAGCTTGGTTTCCACTTTGACTTCCGACAGAAAAATGATGTCAGCCATGACCGGCCTTTAGACTGTAAAATGACAATGGTCGAATTTTAATCCATTTCATATGAATCAGATTCTTTTCATTCTTGCGGCCTACTTGTTGGGCGCAATCTCGTTTGGCATTCTCATGAGCAAGTTGTTTGGCTTGCCAGATCCACGCACGGTTGGTTCCGGTAACCCTGGCGCTACCAATGTGCTGCGTAGTGGCAAGAAACTTGCGGCCTTGCTGACCCTGATTGGAGACTCAGCCAAGGGTTGGTTAGCTGTCTGGTTGGCTGCACATTATGGTTTGGGTGACCAGATGCTATGCGCCATTGGTCTGGCAGCGTTCATTGGTCACCTTTATCCTGTGTATTATGGCTTTAAGGGCGGTAAGGGAGTGGCAACTGCACTGGGGGTGTTGCTAGCGTATTCAGGCTGGCTTGGACTGGCGGTACTGTTGAGCTGGGTGCTGGTATTCGCGATTTGGCGCTATTCTTCACTGGCTGCAATCGTGGCTGGGGCACTTGCTCCGTTATATGCCTATCTTTTACTTGATAATATGGCCTATACAATTACTACTTTGGTATTGTCAGTGCTCTTAATCTGGCGGCATCGCAGCAATATCAAGAAACTTTTGGCAGGCACTGAATCCGGTTTTGGCAAGAAACTATAGTTTCAAGAGGCTGGACGTTGCAGTTCAGCCAGATCCCAGCGAGGCCTTACTGTAAAACTGTGGTTACCCTGCCGCGCATGTTGCATGCGCATGGCACCTGCAAAAGCAATCATGGCGCCATTGTCGGTGCAAAACTCCAGCCTTGGATAACTTACTTTGCATAGTTTGCGCTGGGTTGCTGCATTCAACTTTTCACGCAGGCGCTGGTTAGCGCCTACTCCACCGGAAACAATCAGGTTATCCAGTCCGGTTTCGCGCAGAGCTGCCATGCATTTTGCAGTTAATACCTCAGTGACGGCTTCCTGAAATTCGCAGGCAATATCTGCCTTGATCGTTTCATCATCTGCACTCTGGTGAACCAAGTTTAGTACAGCGGTTTTTAAGCCACTAAAACTGAAATTCAAATCTCCGCTGTTCAATAGCGGGCGCGGCAGCTTGAATTTGCCTGGTTGCCCCAGATTGGCCAGTTTGGCAACAGCTGGTCCGCCAGGGTAGCCCAGCCCAAGTAGTTTCGCTGTTTTGTCGAAAGCCTCTCCTGCAGCATCATCCAAAGTGTCACCTAGCAATTCGTAATCACCTATACTGCCTACCCGCATTAATTGGGTATGCCCTCCTGATACAAGTAGTGCTACAAACGGGAATTGTGGTGGGTTAGCTTCCAGCAGCGGTGCCAGTAGATGGCCCTCAAGATGGTGTACTCCTATGGTTGGTTTGCCCAGAGTGAATGCCAGTGCTTCAGCAATGCTGGTGCCTACCAAAAGTGCGCCTGCAAGACCGGGGCCTTGTGTATAAGCAATGCCGTCAATATCCTGCAGGGTCAGCTCGGCTTTTTTAAGCACGATCTCGGTTAAAGGCAGAGCGCGACGGATATGGTCTCGCGATGCCAGCTCGGGGACTACGCCACCATATTCAGCATGCATTTCCACTTGGGAATGCAGGGCGTGCGCCAGCAATCCGCGATCGGTGTCATACAGCGCAATGCCGGTTTCATCACATGAAGATTCAATACCTAAAACTATCATCGAAAATCAGGGCTCAGAATAAGTACTATGGAAATGAATGACATAGTCATTGATAAATTGCAGATGTGCCGCTAGAATAGCAAACTTTTTCGCACTTTCTCAAGGAAACCAAGTTAATGTCTAGTGTACGTGTAAAAGAAAATGAGCCGTTTGACGTAGCTCTGCGCCGCTTTAAGCGCCTGATTGAAAAGACTGGTTTGTTGACCGATCTGCGCGCTCGTGAGTTCTACGAGAAGCCAACATGGGAGCGTAAGCGCAAGGCTGCCGCTGCGGTCAAGCGTCATTATCGTCGTATTCGCAGCCAGACTCTACCAGCTAAACTCTACTAAGATTCAGAGGTTAGGCTGTGTCGTTAAAGGCGCGTATCTCTGAAGATATGAAAAATGCCATGCGTGCTAAAGATAGTGCGCGCTTGGGGGCAATCAGATTGCTGCAGTCTGCAATCAAACAGCGTGAGGTAGATGAGCGTATCGAGCTGGATGACCATCAGGTTATCGAGGCGATAGAAAAAATGCTCAAACAACGTCGTGATTCGATAGCAGCTTATGAAGCTGCAAGTCGTAGCGATCTGGCTGATATTGAGAAGTTTGAGGCCGCTGTATTACAAGAGTATTTGCCGCAAGCGTTGACCGAATCAGAAGTCAGCGAAATCATTGAGAAAGTGATTGCGGATACTGGGGCAGCTGGTATCAAGGATATGAGCAAGGTGATGGCTGCGGTTAAGCCGCAAGTTGTAGGCCGGGCTGATATGGGCAAAATTTCAGGTCTGATCAAAGCTAGACTGAGTGCTTGATTCAAAATAAACTGCAACAAAAAAGGAGCGTAAAGCTCCTTTTTTGTTTTAAGCTACAGGTATTTGGTTTATTCATATTCAAATGATCCCAGAGGCTTTTATTCAGGAATTGCTCAATCGCGTCGACATTGTCGATGTGATAGATAAAAGTGTCCCCTTGAAGAAAGCAGGGGTGAATTATTCTGCCTGCTGTCCCTTCCATAACGAAAAATCTCCTTCATTTACGGTTAGTCCTACCAAGCAGTTTTATCATTGCTTTGGATGCGGAGCGCATGGTTCGGCCATTGGTTTTCTCATGGAGTACCAAGGACTAAGTTTTGTAGAGGCGGTGCAAGAGCTGGCAAAACTGGTTGGTATGATCGTGCCGCAGGAAACCCGTAGCCCGCAGCAACAGGAGGCTAGTCGTGAGCAGAAGCAGGTGATGCTGGGAATGCAGGAGTCTTTGCAGCATGCACTGAACTACTATAAGGCCGAACTGAAAAAGTCATCAAAAGCGATTGAATATCTGAAAGGGCGAGGCCTGAGTGGTCAGGTGGCTGCTCGCTTCCAGATGGGGTATGCCCCGGCTGGCTGGCAGAATCTTGCAGAGGTTTTTCAGGATTACGAAGCTGATACTTTAAAAACGGTTGGCTTGGTGATTGAGAATGAACAGGGGCGCAAATATGATCGTTTTCGGGATCGCGTCATGTTCCCTATCCATGACCAAAAAGGTCAGGTGATTGGGTTTGGTGGGCGTGTGTTAACCGCTGGCAAGGAAGACGACGGGCCTAAATATCTTAATTCTCCGGAAACTCCCTTGTTTCAGAAAGGGCATGAGCTTTATGGCCTTTTTCTGGCGAGGAGGGCGATTCGAGATGCTGGTCGTGCTTTGGTTGTGGAAGGCTACATGGATGTGGTTGCTCTTGCTCAATACGGGATTGAGTATGCAGTGGCTGCCCTGGGCACTGCCACTACACCGTATCATATTACCAAATTGATGCGCCAAACCGATGATATTGTCTTTTGTTTTGATGGGGATTCTGCTGGCCGCCGAGCCGCATGGCGTGCAGCGATGAATGCTTTGCCAGCATTGACGGATGGACTAAAGCTCAGTTTTCTTTTTCTACCTGCGGAACATGATCCTGATAGCTATGTGCGTGAATTCGGCAAAGAGGCTTTTGAGGCGGCGATGCAAACGGCTTTGCCCCTCTCTCAGTATATAGTGCAGTATCTGAGTGCAGAAAACCCTTTGCAATCACAAGAAGATAAAGTCAGGTTCTTGAATGATGCCGAGCCCATTCTGCAGCAGATACAGGCACCTCGACTGAGCTTGTTGCTTAGCAAGCGTATTGCTGAGCTGGCAGGCATTTCGGTTGACGAAATCAAGAGCATGATCAGAATGCCCGATCTGCAACGCCCGCAAAAGTCCTTGCCGCGCCAGAGCAGAAACACCATGTCTTTACAGCGTCGTTTTGTGTTGATGCTGATTATGCAACCAGCTTTGGCTGCGGCCGAGGATATGGCTTGGGTTCGAGAATATACTGATGAAGATCTGCTGGTGAAGACTGCTTTGCAGGTTGTGCTAGATTACCCTGCCTCTAAGCCTGCAGCCATTTTGCATCAGTTAGAAGCGGTGATTGATTCTAGGTTAATGCGTGAATTGCAGCGGGATTTGCATCTGCTGGATGAAAATCTGGATTTTGCTCTTGAATTTCAGGGTGCCCGCAAGCAATTAATGGAGAATTACCAGCAGCTTGAAAATACTAGGCTGCTAGATAAGATCAAGGAAAAAAGCCTGAGCGAACTCACAGCCGAGGAACGGGAGTTGCTTAAGTCGGTCAGAGCTCGGCACTAGAGAAAAAAGACACATTTTCGAGTATAATGCGCGGTTTTCCGTAAATCGCTTACGGAGTCCTAAGTATTTGAGGTTAAGGCGTTTGGGGTCAAATATGGCTAGAGAGCAGCAAAACGAAACAACGAATGACAAAGCCGAAGTTCAGGTTAGCGATGCAGATGCACGCCGCACACGCCTGAAATCGCTGATTGTTCTTGGTAAGGAGCGCGGTTATCTTACCTACGCTGAAATCAATGACCACTTGCCGGATGATGTGCAGGACTCCGAGCAAATCGACGGCATTATCGGCATGATCAATGACATGGGCATTCAGGTCTATGAGGAAGCGCCTGATGCTGAAGTCTTGTTGATGTCTGATGCTCCACCGCCTGTCACAGATGATGATGCTGTTGAAGAAGCCGAACAGGCACTTTCTACAGTGGACTCTGAATTTGGCCGTACTACTGATCCAGTGCGTATGTATATGCGCGAAATGGGTACAGTTGACCTGCTGACGCGTGAAGGTGAAATTGAAATTGCCAAGCGTATTGAAGATGGCCTCAAGCACATGGTACAAGCGATTGCGGCTTGTCCAACTACGATTGCTGAATTGCTCGAAATGGTCGAGAAGGTTGAGCGTGATGAACTTGGCGTCGATGAGCTGGTTGACGGCCTGATTGATGCTGATGTCGGTATGGATGACGCAATTGCCGCTGAGGCAGAGTCTGCTGAGGACGAAGACCCAGTGGATGAGGAAGAAGACGAGGACGATGATGACGGTGCTAAAGCTGCTGCCATTTCAGCAGAAGCATTGGCAAAGCTCAAGGAAGAAGTGCTGACTCGCTTTGCTGTCGTGCGTGAATCTCACCAAAAAATGACAGTCATTCTGGAAAAAAATGGATCACAGGATGCTGAATACCAGAAACTGTTGGCTGCGATTCTCGAAGAGCTCACTGCATTCCGTTTCTCGGCCAAACAAGTTGAAGCGCTTTGCGACAAGGTGCGTAGCATGGTCGATGAAATTCGTGGTCACGAGCGTAAGATCATGGAGTTTTGTGTGGACAAGGCTGGTATGCCTCGTCAGCACTTCATCAAGGTGTTCCCTGGCAATGAAGGCAATCTTGAATGGCTAAGCCAAGAGCTGGCCTTGAACAAGCCATATGGCGAGCGTCTTGAACGTTTCAAACACTCTATCGTTGACCAGCAGCAACGCTTGCTTGATCTGCAGGCACGCGTAGGTATACCTATCAAGGAGTTGAAAGACATCAACAAGCAGATGACCACTGGTGAAGCCCGTGCTCGCCGTGCCAAGCGTGAGATGATTGAGGCTAACTTGCGCCTTGTGATTTCGATTGCCAAAAAGTACACCAATCGCGGCTTGCAGTTTCTTGATCTAATTCAGGAAGGCAATATCGGCTTGATGAAAGCCGTCGATAAATTTGAATATCGCCGCGGTTACAAATTCTCCACCTATGCAACATGGTGGATTCGTCAGGCGATTACCCGATCTATTGCTGATCAGGCCCGTACTATCCGTATTCCTGTGCACATGATCGAAACCATCAATAAAATGAATCGTATCAGTCGCCAGATTTTGCAGGAAACTGGTTTGGAGCCAGATCCGGCGACCTTGGCGGAAAAGATGGAAATGCCGGAAGACAAGATTCGCAAGATACTTAAGATATCCAAAGAACCCATTTCTATGGAAACACCAATTGGCGATGATGATGACTCTCATCTGGGTGACTTCATCGAAGATATGACTACTCTTGCCCCGGTCGATGCTGCAGTATATGCGAGTTTACGTGAGGCGACTAAAGAGGTGCTTGAGTCGTTGACCGCCCGTGAAGCCAAGGTGCTGCGTATGCGTTTCGGTATTGAAATGAATACGGATCATACGCTGGAAGAAGTAGGCAAGCAGTTTGATGTGACTCGAGAGCGTATTCGTCAGATCGAAGCCAAGGCGTTACGCAAGTTGCGTCACCCAACAAGGTCAGAACGTTTGCGCAGCTTCCTCGAAACCGGTAACGATTAATTATAAAATAACAGTTTCGGGCCTCTAGCTCATGCTTGGTTAGAGCAGCGGACTCATAATCCGTTGGTGCTGTGTTCGACTCACAGGAGGCCCACCAAAATAAAAAGCGGTTTAGATTGCTATCTAAACCGCTTTTTATTCATTGACTGACGGGTTTTTGTTTTTCACCTTGATGTAATCGTTTGGCCATGGTTTTCAGGAACTTCATGGCGACTTTGGGTTCCCCCAGAATCAGGGTTTCAACGTTTTCTGAGCTGACAGTAACGATCTCTGCTTTCTCGGATTCTACTTTGGCATCAGCTAGTCTGGTTGTTTCAACCAGCATTGCAATTTCTCCAAAGTAGTCACCAGATTGCAACTCTCTTAGCAGGTGCCCATCAATATAAAGACTGACTTTTCCCGATACTATGTAGTAGAGATCACGTTCTTCATCACCTTGTTTGAAGATGTATTCTCCAAGGAGATAAGTTTTTCCGTATTGCTCCATCAGTTCT